>CATLBW010000012.1 GCA_949879775.1 uncultured Lachnospiraceae bacterium | reverse complement strand
ACTCATTTCTATCTAACGTATGTTCGATGAACATACGTTTCTTTTTTGTGCCTCAAAAAGTCGGAATTTCCTATAAAGGAACAAAGCGGACAAGTCCGCATCAGCTCCCTAAATCCCTCATTCATGATTGGCTGGACATCCAGCGGATGTCCGCTTAGCGCGGACCGAAGCGAAGCGTAGACCTTGGACGATTTGCTGCGCCGAGCACAATTGCGAAGCAATATTTTCCTCTTGTGCGAGTGCGCATATTATTCTTTATCTTATAGGAAAGGCACTTTCACACGTTAGCGTGACAAGGTCTTTCCTATAAGATAAAAGAAGAATCCCCGGACTGTGGTGCAACACAATCCGGGGATTCATTCTTTCGTCTTTGAGACAAGCTCTCCGCTTTGGTCCGCACGAAACGAACATCCCCCGAATGCCTAGCCATTCATGAGTGAACTTATCCCATATTTTGCAAAACCTCCTCCTTAGAAGGCATCACGCGCAAGGCGCCCTTCCTGGTCGTTATCAAGGAAGCCGCTGCATTGGCGAACGTAAGCATTTCTTGCAACTCGCTTTTTCCAAGCTGCTCCAATCCATGCTCTAAAATATAATTCAGGACACATCCGCAAAATGTGTCTCCGGCGCCAGTTGTTTCAATGGTGTCCTCCCGTGGGAATGCATTTGCCTCTACCATCTCGCCTTTATAATAGGCACGGCTTCCTTCCTTTCCCATAGACACTAATATCAACGGAATCTGGTAACGCTCATTGATCCACGCTGCGCCTTTCGTATAATCTTCCTCCCCCGTCAACCATTGAATCTCATTATCTGAGATCTTTAAAATATCGCACTGCCCCAACCCATATAAAACTTGTTCCCGGGCATCCTCTAAGCATTCCCACAAAGGCGGACGCAAGTTAGGGTCAAAAGAAATCAGATCGCCAGCTTCCTTTGCAATCTTCAACGCTCTTTTCGTCGCTTTACGCACACCCTCATGGGTCATGGACAAGGTGCCAAAATGAAAAATTTTAGAATTGCGGATAAGTTCTTCGGGAACCTCATCTTCCGTCAGCATCATATCTGCCCCCGGGTTCCGGTAAAAAGAAAAATCCCGGTCTCCATCTGCATATGTATGTACCAATGCCAACGTCGTGTGGACTTTTTCATCCATACGTATATGATCTGCAAGGATTCCCACCTCCTGCACCGCATCCTTTAATTGGTTTCCAAAAAAATCCTTTCCCACTTTTCCAATAAACGCGGTGCTGCGCCCAAGTTTTGCTAACATCGCCAAAGCATTGCAAGGCGCGCCGCCTGGATTTGCCTCAAACAACGGGTTTCCCTGCGGACTTTCCCCATTCTGTGTAAAATCAATCAACATCTCTCCCAGAGCTGTTACATCTATTTCTTTCATCTTCGTCCCTCCATTGGTTATCCTATCACGCAAGTCCCAACACCGACCGGCTCTTCCAGATCGTAAAATTCCGCAGTTACTTCCAGATTTTCCGTAATTTTCACCTGCGCCTCATCCGTCAGTGAGAGAACTTGATGCCAGACCCCTTTTTTCAGACAAATGGGTTTATCCAAGATAAAAACATGGAAATCCTGCGGTGTATCGTGTTCCGCCACCAATAAAACGGTAATTCCCTTTAGTGGTTCAAAACTCTCCTTTGAATATGGGTGGCATTCAAACTGCCGGACGCTGCGGTTATTATAACGATAAACAGCCAGCCTCCACGGCGCCTCCTCTTCCGCTTCCACAATGTAGAAGCCATCCTCGCCCCCTTGCGGAATTTCAATCACACTCCCAAAGGGTGCAAATGCTTCTTTCGTAATACATTCTACTAATGCCATTTTGTCCTCCTTATTTTCCTTCTGCCCTCTATTCTGCCTTGGGATACTCGTTACACAACAGCCGGTAAGGCTCTTCATCTTCCTCAATCGCAGGGAACCTTCCAATCGGCTCATAAAAACGATTGTCATTCTCATCGTCATTGCACATAGAGACTTCTCCTAACAGCACTGGCCCTGTGCCCGGCTCCAACTCAAAATCATGATACATTCCCTGGTAAATGGTAATGCTCTCCCCCGGGCAAAGGCGCACCTGAGTGCCTGCCGGAACGGTAAATTCCCTGCCATCACAATGCACGCATACATCCGTGTCGGCAAACTTCCCGTCCTCCGTGGAGTTATACACACGAATCAGCACATTGCCGCCGCCCCGGTTAATAATATCCTCCATTTTCATCCAGTGGAAATGCATGGGAGCCATTTGCCCCTCCTTGATATATAAAAGCTTTTCTGCATAAGTCTTGGTGTACTTGTCCATTTTGGGATTTCCATTACGAATGGTAATCAGCGAAAATCCCACTTCGTCAAATTTTCCCAAACCATAATCCGTAATATCCCACCCCAGCATATTGTCCCGGATTTCATCGTACTCATGATTCTTTCCCTTCCACTCCTCGGGTGTAAAATTACAAAACGGCGGCAGTGCAAATTTATGCTCCTGAATCATAGCTTCCATTTCCTTTAATGCTTTATTAATCTCTGAACGTTTCATTTTTCTTCTCCTTTTCTCTTTGTTTTGATTTCTGTAACAATTGTTATAGTGACTTCCATGGCACACTGTCCGGCAATCCCTCAAAATCCTCCCTGTTATATTCTATATAATTCTTCCCATGCCTGATTTTAATCAGGCGGTCTGCCAGGGCTAGGGAATCCGCCAGGCTTATTGCCAATATTACAACTGCAATCCCTCTATCTAACAGCTTTTCCAACAATTCACAAATATGAATCCGCAGCGATGTCTCCGCTCCATTAAATGGCTGCATACAAAACACCACCCGGGGATTTTGCAGAAAAATCCTTCCATACACCAAATCGTACTTTTGTTTTTGCGTAAGCGTTTCCACACTATACGGAAAAACCTCTGAATCCTCGAACATCCCGCATTCCCGGTAAATGCTCTCCCGCATCCGCCTGCTTCTCCAAACTCCCTGTAAGCGATGGTCCAACGTAAAACACAGATTATCCAAATAGCTCATATGGGAAAATACCATCTTCTCCGCAGGGAATTCCTGCAACACCGCAATACGTCTGTCGTACTGAAAACGAACCTCCTCCCCATCCAGATGCATGCTCCCAAATTCAGGCTTCTTTTCACCGGATAGGACCCACGCAAGCTCACCCAAAATCTTGTTGTCCAAATCCTGCAAAATCAAACATTCGCCTTCGCCCACGGTAAAACTAAGCCCTCGTATGCGAGACGTAAACAGATTTTCCAGCGCAAATACCTCACGCGTTTTGCCTTCTTTCCCATGCTTGTCCGCCTGCTCACGCACTTTTTTCTCGAACCCCGCCTTCTGGCACAAATAACGGGCATCCAACTTAGCGTTTACCGGATAAAGGTATTTCACGATCCTTCCGTTTGAAAACATGATCGTCCGCCCGCAGATCGGTTCCGTCTCCTCGTAATGTGAGGTGATATACAAAAATGAAAAACCTTTTGCCGCATAATATTGCATTACTTTATAAAGATAACTTCGCTCCTTGTCGCTGATAAACGTGCTGATATCGTAAAATACAATCAAATAATGCCCTGCGACAACTGCTTTTAGCAGCTCAACCACAATCTTCTCAAACTTTGTCAGTTTCGCCACATAAGCGTCGGCAGAAATCTCTGCATCTATTTCCTCTAAAAACGGGGTTAGCTGGCGATTCAATACTTTCTTATGCACCAGCCACTTTTTAAACCCCCGGCGAAGAAGGAACACATTTTCGGCAACCGTCATGTTTTCAACCAGAATGCTTTCATTGCGTATGATGCTGATACGGTTCCACTCCTGTCTGGGCTTCCCCCATGAGTTCACCATTTGCCCGCGGTAATAGACATAGCCGTGGAATAAGGGAAGGTTTTTCTGTAAAAGCTGCAAAAGCACATCAAGCCCCTGATTGTTCATGGGGACAAGACCGACAATTTCCCCCTCATAAATCGCCATATTGAAATTCTTCAACTTGACAGCTCCCTGTTTCATATAGGTAACCCGATCCATGCGCAATATCTCTTTTTTCATCGCATCCCCCCTCGGTCCTCCCATTCCTTGCCGCTGGTAAATATGGGAAGCCTGATTTCAACATCCGTCCCTTTCCCCAACAGGGAATAAATCTGCAGCCCGTACGCTTCCCCGAACAGCATATGGATTCTGTTATTCACATTTGCCAGGGCAATCCCGCCTTGTTTCTTTCCTTCCTGCCCGGAAGCCAGCGTGCTCTTCTCCAAAATCCCATTCAACCTTTCCAGATCTGCTTCATCCATGCCAATGCCATCATCTGAAATACAGATTAAAAGGCTGTCCTGCGTGCGCTCCAGGCGAATCACCAAATGCCCTGTACCTATCTTGCTCTCCGTCCCATGTACGATACTATTCTCTAAAATGGGCTGAAGGGTAAGCTTTGGCAAGCGACATCTGTATATTTCCTCCTTTTCTGTGGGATCGCACACAATTTCCAGGCTAAGCCGGGAACCAAAGCGATACTGCTGAATGCTAAAATACATCAGGCAATTTTCCAATTCCTCTTCCACCGTCACAAAATTTTCTACCTTACTGATGGTGTAGCGAAAAAAACGGGCAAGCGTCTCTGTCATGTCCGCCACGATATCCAATTTGGCAATTAACGCCTCACTGCGAATGCTTTCTAACGTATTATACAAAAAATGCGGATTAATCTGATTCTGCAAGGCGAGATATTGCGCCTGGCGTTTGTTCTTCTTTAGGGAATCCGGTGATTTCATCATCACCAGAATCTTCTTACAAAGCTCCCTGGTAGAAGGAGAGGGAAAAACCTCCCATTCCTTTGCCAAAATAGCATCCGTATAACACTCCGCCAGAAGCCCAATCCTTTGTTCCATCCATTTATAAGGCTTTACAACCCATTTGTAAAAACATACGTCCAACAGCGCCGTCAAAAAAATGCCCACTGCCAACAGACATATTGGGGCCCTGCCGGTATAACATAAAATGAAGCCTGTCAGCAACAGCCATATTTGCAGCACAATAATAACCTTGACAAACAGCATAATACGGTAGGAAAGATATTTCTTCCTTTTTTTGAATTTATCCATAAAGCTTCCTATACTCCGCCGGATTCAATCCCACGGTCTTTCGAAATGTACTTGTAAAATGTTTTCGGTCGCTGTAACCTACTTTTTTGCCTATTTCCCCTACCGGCAAGTCTGTCTCCTGTAATAGGTTTTTTGCCTCGTCGATACGAATCCTGGTCAAATATTTTGCAAACCCTTCCCCCGTCTCCTTTTTGAAAAGCACGCTGAAATAACTCACGCTAAAACCTACATATTCGCAGACCTCCTCTAATGTGATAGGCTCGGCAAAATGCGAGAGCACATATTGCTTGGCAAGGCGAATGGGACGCGCCGACTCATTTTGCCTGGCCTCACGCACCTTGGCCAGCAAACCACTCTGGAACGTTTCCAATTCCTGGAATAACTGCCTCGCCTTACTGCACTGTTTACAGTAGCGCGCTGCAAACTCCTTTTGTATTTCTTCCACATCCTGGATTCCAACCCTTGCCGCAAACAGATTCCCGGCAATTGCCACCACTTCAAACAGCTCCCTGCCGCAAACCTCCGGAATCTGCATCACGTTCTGCTCCAACTCCCGGCAGGCGTCCGCAGCATCCGTGATATCCAGCGCTTCAATGGCATTCTCAATCCGCTTGGCATAACGGTCCAACTCCCGCTGCTTCAAAATCCCGGAACCCTTAGGCACCCTTACTAAAAGACGCCCTGTCCCTTCCAGCACGCGTTCCTTCACCGCATCTTTGGCATTCTTCAGGGAATGCTTTATCCCCTCCGCTTCCTGCACCTCCCCTCCAATTGCCATAGAGTACTCTATCATTCCATAAAGCCGTTTCTTCTCCTCCATCTGATGCAGGCAGTAGCGTAATTTTTTGCGAATATCATTTGTTTTCCCGGCGGAATAGTTCAATAACCCATACACTGTATAATCCTTAAAGTAAAGAAGCATCTCCTCACAACATTTCTCCAATTCATTGCCAAGCACCCTCTCTGCCTTTTCCAGGATCACTTCTAATGCCTCTCCATCGATCTTACGGACATCACAGTCAATCTTTAAAACAAACGTCTGGTAACATTCCCCCTTTCCTTCAAAATAGTAGGCTTCCTTCAACATTTCCCTGGTTAAACTAATTTTCTCGTCGTTCAACAAGTCTTTCAACAAGCTTCTTTTCAAACGCAGCAGCTTCTTTTGGTTATCCTGGTATATTGCCTGGACTGTCTCTTTCTTATCTATGGATTTTAAGATATTATCCCTCATCTTAGAAAGCGTCTCCATTAACTCGTCCCGTCGAATAGGCTTTAGCAGATAATCCCCTACGCCATGCCGAATCGCATTCTGGGCGTACTCAAAATGTGTGTATCCGCTGATGATTACCACTTCTAAATGGCTGCATAGCAGCTTCGCCTGCTGGATCAATTCCAGCCCATCACATCCTGGCATACGGATATCCGTAATAAGTATGTCAGGGTTCGTTTTCTTAATAAGGCTAAGCGCCTCAAATCCATTCTCCGCCATTCCTACTACTTCCATCCCAAGGGCTTCCCAGTCTGCCAACGCCTGAATCAGCTTACAAATCCGTTGCTCGTCATCCGCTATAATTACTTTTAACATTTCTTCGCCTATCCTTTTTCTGTAATATGGATACCTCTAATCAACTCTTCAATATAACCACAGATTTCCCCCGCCAGAAACGGCGGGAGAAATCTGCCATGTTGCCTACTACCTGTCATTTCTGGAGCTTTGCCCCATCTACAAAAGGCTATTTTCTTACTTTTACTGCTTTTGTTGCTTTTCCGGCGCTATATTTGGAAGCCGCCTTTACCACAACTTTGTAATAGTATGTTTTTCCAGTCTTTACTTTCTTGTCAACATAAGACTTCTTGGAAGACTTCACCGTAGCAATTCTTGTATATCCACTGTTTTTCTTTGTGGAACGGTAAATATAATAATTCTTTGCTTTTGAGACGCCTGACCAGGTAACTTTTACCTGTTTCTCGCCAGTAACGCTCGCCTTTACCGTCTTCGGGTCAGAAGGAATCGTGATAGACACGCTCGCACTTCTATTACTGGTTAAATATTTGTCTTTATCTGCTTCGGCAGGCCTTACCCTCAAGAAGTAAGACATCTTTTTACCGCTTACCGGTTTCTTGTCATAGATATAGGAACCCGTTGTCTTGCCAATAAACCTCCAAGCTCCGCCAACCCTGCGGTATGCATAGATTGTCTGTCCTTTCGCCGGTTTCTGGAAGGTAATTTTTACCCTGCCCAGAGACTTCTTAGCTATGCAGCTCTTGACAGAACTGATTGTCGGGCTTTTGAGACGAACCGGCTGCGCACCTCTCAACTCTGCGAGCTTGCGTTCTGCCTCCTCCAAAACGGTATAATTTGTCACCTGTTTCTTCTGTGCATCCGTCAGCAAATCGTATGCGATACGAGCCTTCTCTATATCCTTAGCTGATTCCAGGCTGATATTTGTAAGCTTTGCAATCATGTCTGTTACCTGTGCCACAAATTCCTCGCCACCCTGGACAAATTTGGACTCTGCTTCTGTCAGTTTCGACAGATTATCAACGCCAACCATTGCTTTCTGGGCATCCGTCAGTTTATTATACGCTTCTCTTGCTTCTCTTACTTTTTCCTCAGAAGCATTGCCAAGTTTTTCAATCAAGGCTGCTACTGCGTCTGCTGACTCTTTGTCCTTCTTAACGATGATAAGGGCCGCTTCTGCATCCTCTAATGTCTTCACATTCTCTACCAGCTTCTTCTGCGCATCGCTTAACTGACCGTATGCATTCCTTGCTGATTCAATTGCTGTTTCGGAATTCAAGGTTACGGAACCGATATTGTTAATCATTGCCGATACCGCATCCGCTGCTTTCTTGTCTTCTGCTGCTGCCGCTGCTGCTTTGAGTTCCTCCATCTTTGTTTCCGCATCTGCTAATCTTTGCAGATTTGTCACGCCAGCCTTCTGAGCGTCGCTGAGCATATTGTAAACTTCACGGGCTGCCTGGACTTCTGCTGCAGAATCTACGGTCAGGTTTTCCAGATCCAGTTTTGCGATTACATCAACTACCTTTGCGATTGCTTCCTCATCGCTCTTCTTCTGGGCAATCTGAACCTCTGCCTCTGTCAGTTTCACAAGGTTCTCTACGCCTACCAATGCTCTCTGAGCGCTAGTCAGCTTGTCGTATGCTTCCCTTGCTGCCGTTACAGATTCTTCCTGGTCGCTGATTTTCCCAATCAGGGCCACCACTGCGTCAGCCGCATCTTTATCTGCCTTCTGCTGCTTCAATAATGCCTCTGCATCTGTCAGGGCTTTCAGGTTTGTTACCTGCGCCTGCTGTTCTTTTGTCAGCGCGTTATAAGCTTCCCTTGCGGCTGTAATGGCGTCCTCAGATTCCATCGTCACGACGCCGATTGCGCCAATCTTGGATATCACATCGTCAATAGCTGCTTTCTCAGCCTCAAGCTGTGCCAGCACGCGTTCTGCCGCCTCAAGCATCTTCCGGTTGCTTACCTCGGCCTTCTCCCTGTTGCCCAGGGCATCATAGAGCTTTCTTGCTTCTACAACAGCCGCCGCCTTTTCCAGCGTTACGTCTTTTGCATCGCCAATGGCCTCAATCTTTGCCATCACGTCTTTATGGTCCATCTTGTTGAAACGGAACCAGTCTACGTTCGATACATATGCGTCTGATGTATTATTATTGAATACCAAGTAGACATCATGATATCCCGGTGTTATGACATTATAATCCACATCCTTGGTAGACACAAGCTTGTAATCGCTCCATGCGCCTGTCTTGGGTACATCAATGGTTAAGATTTTTTTATCTGCATTACCCTTTTCATCTACATATACTTCTACATAGCCGCCTGCGTCGCTGCTCTGTGCAGAATAGTAAATCTCAAAGGCTCCGATCGGCGCTTCAAACTTCACGTCTTTGTACATGGTCCAGGTTCCTTTTTTCACGCCTCCGATGTTCATGCCATCATTTACGATAGCACTGTGCTTGTCGGAGAATTCCTCCGCCTCAATCCGGTTATAGGCGCTGCGGATGCCCTCTACCTCAGAAACCAGTTTCGAAAGCGTTTGATAAGCTTCTTCCAGCTCTTCCTTCGTTACATCCGGTTTATCCAATACTACCTGGGCTTCTGCTGCTTTGTCAATGATAAGATCCCTCTTTGCCTCATCCAGGTCCTCATGGTCCCCAAGGGCTTTCTTGGCCCTTACGATCAATGCCTTCAATTCTGCCTCAATATCTTCGGAAGCCAGCAGCTCGATCTCTGCCAGGCTGCTTCCTCCTGTCAGCTCTATCTTATAAAAAGCATAACCTTTGTTGCTGTTGATTGCAAACGGTCTGGTATATTGTGTCCACTGGAATGAGATATTATGATAATCAGCCAATTCTGTCCATTCCTCATTCTCATTTGCGCCATAAACTTTCAGTCCAGTAGGCGCTGTTCCCGACTGGTTGTCAGAAGTAAGCGTAACAAGATCCACATCTTTCACTGCACCCGACGCAAAGACAATCGTTGTCGTCCCCTTGTTCAAAGGCGCGGCCGTATCGGACTTATCATCGATCAGATTTGCAACATCTGTTGTATCCCCATATACGGTTTTTACTTCTACCGGTTTTGTGGATACATTTTTTGCATCATCTTCTGCAATGGCATTGCTAGTTGCATCCTTCTTCGGGTTCGGCACATCCGTACCTTTGTTAATGGAGGTCGGCAGGTCGCTTTCCTGGCTTCCCCATGCCTCGTTCGCCTTATCGCCCATTTCAAATACGATTTCTGCACCGTCTTTTAAGTCCGCATGCTTAAAATAATTCTTGGTATAATTTGCCCCGTTCAGCTTAACGCTCTGGATATAAACATTCTTCTTATTGTTATTATTCGCCTTAATCTTAATCTGCTTACCATTATCCATATTTACTGTCGCGGAATCAAATAATGGTGAACCAATTGCATACTCATCGCTTCCTACGGTTACCGGATAGAAGCCCAGCGCTGAGAATACATACCAGCCAGACATTTCTCCGTTATCCTCGTCACCCAAATAGCCCTGTCCAAACGTAGCTCCTGTGTAGCATCGGTCTAACACATCGCGGACATATTTCTGGGTCTTCCATGGCTGTCCCGCGTAATTGTACATATAGAGGATATGGTGGGAAGGCTGGTTGTTATGGCCATACTGTCCCATTTTTACCTCACGGGCCTCCAACTGCTCATGGATGCCGCCCTGGCCACCCTCTGCGCCATAACCGCTGTACGGTGAGTTGTCAGAAAGGATGCTGTCAATCTTAGCCGCCATCTGATCCCTGCCGCCATAAAGGTTTGCAAGCCCCTGTGCATCCTGCGGTACGGATACGGACATATTATAGCCATTCGTCTCTGTATAGTCACCCTGCCAACGCACTGGATCGTACACACCGTTTGTCATATTCGCTGTTGTAAAGCTTCCATCGCTTTCACGGCCGCGCAGCCACTTCTGGTTGATATCTTCACCTGCATTGTCAAACAGCAACGCGTAATTCTGCGCACGGTTCAGATAATACTGATATTCTGAGAGGTAATCTGCCTTCTTTGCCGCGTCTGTCTCCCGCTCTGCCAGGATTTTGGCCATCTGGGAAATGCCGAAGTCATTGATATAACCTTCCATTGTCCAGGAGAAGTTTTCTCCCGCACCTGCTGTATAGCCTGCAAAAATAGAAGTATTCAGGTTCTTCCTTCCACCTCCCGTCAAGTTAGAGGATACGGTTGCCGCATTGCGCAGGGCCGATTTATAAGCATTCTCATCGTCAAACGGGATTCCTTTCATCATTGCATCGCCAAATACCACGTCGCTGCTGGTTCCCACCATGCTGTTGGTCCCGCCGGGTGCAATCCATCTCGGTACCCAGCTCTGGTCATTGTAATGCTGCACCAACCCGTTCAATAATTCCGGCGCCTTGTTCGGCGTCAGCAGCGCATAGGCGCTCCAAGTTGTCCGGTACGTATCCCAGAAACCGTTGTTATAATAGAGCTTATGCCCTGCTACTGGCTCTGCATTCTGATCCCTATACGGGCTCTTGTACTTCCATTCCGGCGCTTCGTTCGTACCCGTGTTCTCAGACAGGTTATTCGGATACATGAAGAGACGGTACAAGCTGGAATAGAGGGAAATCAACTCTTCCTCTGTTGCACCCTTTACATCACTGATAACGCCAAGCTTCTTATCCCAAGCTGTCTGGGCTTCTGCCATTACTTCGTCAAACCCCTTGGCCCCCACTTCAAGCTCCAGGTTTTTCTTCGCCTGCTCCGGGCTGATATAAGAGCTTGCCACTTTCAGCTCTACGCTGCTGCCTGCGAACTGGGCAACCGCCTGCTTGCCGCTTGCATTTGCCTTTCTAGGCGCTTCGCTAAACTCGCCATAGATATACATCCGCTTAGAGCCATTGCTTGTATGGTCACTGGTTGCACGGAAGGACTTATTGCCTTCTTCAAATTCAAACGTGCCGCCTGCATTTACACAGTCAAACAGGAAATTCCGGTTCTTCGCGCTGTTTTCAAATGTTGCCCTTACCACACCGCAGTGATCTGTGGAGGTCACCTCCATCTTTGCGCCCCGGGCATTATTTCCCTCCGTATCGTCAAATTCCACACTGTAATAATGCGCCTTTGCCACTTCCTTGTCATGGGAGAAAGCCGCGCTCTTCTGGTTCGCCGAATAGGAGCCGGACTGCCCATCCAGGGAGGTATTTACCATAAACTGCCATGTTCCGCGGTCGCCTACCCAATAAGAAGCCTCATGGCTGATTGATATATGCTGAAGCTGCGTATCCTGGTAATCATACGTCTTGCTTCCACCATTGTTGGTACACGGCACCCAGAAGTTAAATCCATGCGGCGCGGTCACAGCCGGAGCCGTAAGGCCTCTGGAAAAACCTGGCGTATCATTCGTTCCGCGCAGAATGTATACATAATCAGAAAGATGTGCCCTTGCCGTGTCTTTTTTCGTATATAATTCAATATCATCAAAATATGTTTCAAAGAACAAGTCATCTGCCGCTTCTTTCATATCCTTGTCAAAGACAACCAGTACCTGCTCCACCGTTTTCCCTTTCGCTACCTTACCGATATTAGCGTAAATCCGGTTCCACTGATTGGTATTCAGTACCCTGCTGGCTGCCTGAGCCGAAGCATTCAGTCCGTTCTCATTCTGGTCAAGCGCCCCTAAATCGCTCAGATATGTGCCATCCTTAAATTTCAAGTCAATTGCCATGTGCATGGATGTATACTCATAATCATAATTGGCGGAAGCTAATGCCGGAAAGATCACGTAACTTAAATACGTATCCTCTGTTACTACCGTATTAAGGTTGTCAAACAATATATTGGAAGCGAATGCATCGCCTTCCTTCTGTACGCCCGACACTTCCAGGGACTTGCTTCCTGACCAGCCCCGGCCGGTCGCCTGATTCCAGGCAGCCGATGGTCCATCGGCAAGTTCAGTCGCCATATACGGCACACCCGGCTTCTTTGTCCCAGTGCCAAGCTGCAAATCGGCAAACTGCGTCTCTGCCCATGAGCCATTATTCTGCGTGACTTCAAAACGATAATATGCATAAGCCTCCGTGTTCTCAATCTCATACCGCTTCTGCTGAAGACGATTGGGAAAAGACTGCTCACTCTGCTCATCCAATGTCACCCAAGCCTTTCCATCTTTACTGCCCTTCAATGTCCAGGCTTTGGGGTCGCGCTCGCTTGAGTCATTTGCGGAAGTAACTGAATAGACGTTAACTACTTCTGCTTTTGCCTCCTTCAAGTTGAAATTGATACGAATTGGATCTTCCTTCGAAGGAGCATGGAAATTATCATTATCCATCCTAGTATATAATTTGGTTGATGGATTTTTATCAAATATTTTTTCCACGGTTTCATTCTCACTCCATACGGCTGCCCCAGAAGTAGTGATAGATGACAAATCCACCAGATTCGTGATATCCCCCGGCAAATCGCTCATAGACAGGCCGCTCTCCACATTTACGGTTCCCCTGTCCCCTGTCTCTGCAGTAGAAGCCTTAAAATTATCTAACGCGCTTTCCCCTTCCTCAAATGAGGTAGACCACAGCACATTCTTGGTCCCATTTTCGTAATTGTCATTGGGCACGGCCGCCTGTACCCCGACTGGCGGCAAAACGGTTGTTATTGTTACTGCCGCTGCCATCATAGCTGCCGTTACCCGGCTATATTTCCAGCTCTTATTTTTCATATAACCAACCTCTTTCTTTTTCTGGATTAACAGTTACGTTTAAACGCCTCTGGAAGCCTGCACAGTCCCCAAGGGAGGGTAAAGGAACTGTGCAGACTCCCAGAGGCTTGCCTTTAGGCAATAATGTTGCTTATTTGTTTTTCATCTGCTATTCTTATTTCTTTAATACAGAAACGCCTGTATCCTGTACTTCTCCTCCGAGAGAAGTACCCTCAAGGGCCTGTACGCATGCCTCCACGCCCATAGAGCCCATGACGTCTGGATTCTGAGCCATCGTGCACAGTAAATACCCATCTGCGATCAAGCCCTGGATTGCATCAGACTTATCAAAGCCAACGCCAATGATCCCTTCCGTCCCAGAAGCTTTGATGGCATTGCCTGCTCCTGTAGTAGAGCCTTCGTTGCATCCAAAAATCCCTACAACACCCTGGGTAATATAGTTCTCAGCAATACTCTGGGATTTTGCCGCATCGCCCTCGCCATACTGTGTTTCCATCAATTCATAATCCGTGCCTTCAAAGGCTGCGCGGAATCCTTCTTCACGCATGACGCAGGAATCGGTTGCCGCATTTACATTGATGATACCTATCGAACCAGATTCTTTTCCTGCTGCCTTTAAAGCTGCGATCATCTCTTCGCCTGCTTTCTGGCCTGCCACCTTATTGTCTGTAGAGAAGGTTGCTTCACCCTCTACGTTGGCCGGAGAGTCTACATAGACAATCTTTACGCCCTTGTCAGACGCTTCCTGCAAAGCGGAGGAAATCGCGTCCGGGCCATTCGCTGCTACCATGATAGCATTATAACCACCTGCAACCGCATTGTTTACACACTCAATCTGCTGTGCGTCATCCTTAGTATTCGGGGACATAAATGTTACTTCCACACCCATCTCTTTCGCTTTTGCCTGTGCGCCTTCATTTAAGGTTACCCAGTGCTGGTCAATGGAGTCCATGGTAATCAAAGCAATTTTCCATGCCTGGCTCGCCGTAGTTGTTGAGCCTGCATTCGCATCGTCAGAGCCGCTGTCTGCACCTTCCTTAGTCAGTACGGACACGCCTGTATCTGTTACCGCACCGCCAAGGTCCTCGCCGCCAATGGCTGCCACTGCTGCTTTCACACCTTCATATCCCATAACGTCTGGATTCTGAGCCATTGTGCACAGCAGGAACCCATCGTTAATTAAGCCCATGATGGCATCGGATTTGTCAAAACCAACGCCAATTACACTATCTTTGTTGGAAGCTTTAATCGCATTTCCTGCTCCCGTAGTAGAGCCTTCGTTACATCCAAAAATTCCTACAACGCCCTGTGTAATATAGTTCTCAGCGATACTCTGGGATTTTGCTGCATCGCCCTCACCATACTGTGTCTCCATCAATTCAAAGCTGGAGCCTTCAAAGGCTGCACGGAATCCTTCTTCACGCATGACACAGGAATCGGTCGCTGCATTTACATTGATAATTCCGATGGAACCGGAGCTAACGCCTGCTGCATCCAGCGCCTTGAGCATTTCTTCTCCTGCCTTCTGGCCAGCCGCCTTATTGTCTGTAGAGAAAGTAGCTTCGCCTGGCACGTTTGCCGGGGAGTCTACATAGACAATCTTTACACCCTTGTCAGATGCTTCCTTCAGTGCGGAAGAAATTGCATCCGGGCCATTTGCGGCCACGATAATTGCCTTTGCGCCCGCAGATACCGCATTGTTCACGCACTCAATCTGCTGCGCGTCATCTTTGGTGTTTGGAGCCATAAACTGAACGTTCACGCCCAACTCCCCTGCCGCTTTCTGCGCACCCTCATTCAAAGTCACCCAGTGCTGGTCGATAGAATCCATGGTAATCAACGCAATCATATCCCCGTCACCGGAAGGAGCTTCCTCGCCAGCATCCGCTTCCTCGCCAGCATCCGCCTCCTCGCCAGCATCCGCTTCCTGCCCGGCATCGCTCTGTGCAGGTGCGTCCGCTTCCTTTCCACCGCCGCATCCTGCCAACATCCCAGCAACCATACCGATGGAACAAATCCATGCCAATAGTTTTTTCTTCATCTTTTTTCCTCCTTTTTGTTTAAATGCCTTTTCTTTATTCCTTAGCGCCTTGGGCGCACTTTTTACATCACGCCAAGGTGTCTAATTCTTATTTTTTCTTCTTGAACATGCCGCTTCTGACAACTACGTCCAGCATTACCGCACATACCACGATGATACCAATGATCAGACGCTGGATTCCTACCTGTGCGCCAATCATGTTCAAACCGTTTTCCAAGGTCTGCCATACCGCGGAGCCTGCCAGCGTACCCAGCAACAAACCAGTTCCGCCTAACGGTGACACACCGCCGATTACACCTGCCGCTACACCATACATTTCATACATATTTCCAGCTTCCATATTTCCCATATTTGCCTGTCCGCAGAGGATTAACCCAACCACGCATGCGCAAAATGCACTTACCAGATATGTTTTCGTAGTCGTTGCTACAACATTTACGCCCGAGAGCTTTGCAGCTTCTACGTTAGACCCAATGGCGTAAATATGCCTTCCCGTCCTCGTCTTAGATAACAGGAAAAAGAAAACTGCAAATAAAACCAATGCGATCCAGAAGGTATTATAGACGCCGAATGTCTTTCCGTAATAGAAGAAATTCTGGAAGCCGTCTGCCGCTTCTTTTCCAATCCCTGAACTAATCGCTTCCGTGTTGCGGTTGCCGTTTACCATATATGCAACACCACGTGCCACGAACATCGTTCCCAAGGTAGCAATAAACGGAGGGAGTTTAAACTTTCCTACCATGATGCCGTTCATCACGCCAATCACAAGGCAGGAAGCCATGGATACTGCAATAGCCGCCACTGGATGCACGCCGTTTGCCATCATTGTCGCCGATATCATGGCGCTCATACCTGCCATAGAGCCGATAGACAAATCAATGTTTCCCGTAATCAATACATAACTCTGCCCAATACCAATCAATAGGTATTTTGACATGGAACGAAGCAGGTTCATAATGTTCTGCCCCGAATAAACGGTTGGGTTGATAATGCCAAATACAATATAAATAATAATGAGGCCGACAAAGGCGGTCAGCGCACCGCCCATGCCTCGAATGCTTAATAGCTTTTTTAATGGATTTTGCTTTGTTTGGTTCATTTTCCTCTTCCTCCTGTCCTTCTTTATCCTTTTGCCGCAATCTTCTTTTCAAACTGCGTTGCCCGCGCCAGGATCTCATTCTGCGTTACGCCCTTCGCGCCAAGCTCTCCGGTAATCCTTCCATCGCACATAACGATTATCCTGTCTGCGATACCCATTACTTCCGGCATTTCCGAAGAGACGAACATAACTGCGATGCCTCTCTTTTTCAAGTCGTTCATCAGATGGTAAATCTCAACTTTAGCCGCTACGTCAATTCCCCTAGTGGGCTCGTCAAAAATCACAACCCTGGAATTTCTTGCCAGCCATTTTCCAACTACTACCTTCTGTTGATTCCCTCCGGAAAGGTTTCCGGCAAGCACCTCCACATCCGGCGTCTTAATCTTTAAATTCTCCACTGCTTGCTGGCACATCTCTTCTTCTTTTTTATTTCTGATAACGCCTAACTTGTTGCAGATTAAATCCAGGTTCGGAAGCGCTATATTATGGCGGATACTGAGTTTCGTGCACAAGCCGTCCTTTTTCCTGTCCTCCGGCGCCAGCACAATCCCTGCCTGAATGGCGTCCTCAGGCTTGTGGATCACAACCTGCTTCCCATCCAGGATAATTTCCCCGCTGTCTTTCGGGTCAATTCCGAAAATCGCCCTGGTGGTTTCCGTGCGCCCCGCTCCCATCAGCCCGGCAAAGCCGACAATCTCGCCCTCATACAAAGAGAAATTCACATCGCGCACGAGACGTCCTGCATTTAGGTTTTTCACCTCAAAGACTTTTTTGCCTTTTTCGCATTCTACATGCGGGAATTTTTCTTTGATTTCACGCCCTACCATATAAGCGATAATTTCATCCATCGTAGCGTCCTTAAAATTCATGTCCGTTATGTACTGGCCGTCGCGCATGATTGTTACGCGGTCTACGATGTGCTGCAGCTCCTCCAGCCTGTGGGAAATATAAACGATTCCACATCCTTTTGCTTTTAGGTCCTTGATAATCCGGAACAAATCGTCAATTTCCTTGGCTGTCAAAGCGGATGTCGGCTCATCCATAATCAAAATCTTCGCCTTGAAGGATAAGGCCTTGGCAATCTCTACCATTTGCTGCTTGGAAACTGGAAGGTCGCCTACCACCTGCCTGGGGTCCAAGTCAATCTTCAATTCATCCAGGACAGCCTTCGCCTCATTCTCCATTTCCTGGTCTGAAAGAACAATCCCTTTCCGCTTTTCCCTTCCGAGAAATATGTTTTCCGCAATGGAGAGATGCCGGCACATATTTAATTCCTGATGTATGATAGCGACTCCCATTTCCTGCGCCTGCTTTGGCGTCAGGTTCCCACATTCCTTGCCGAAAATCTGCATATTCCCCTCATCCCTGGTATAAACGCCGCTTAGAATTTTCATCAGGGTGCTTTTCCCAGCTCCATTTTCCCCTAACAGTGCCATTACTTCCCCAGAACGGAGTTCAAAATGAACATTATCCAGAGCTTTTACGCCAGGAAAGCTTTTGGAGATATGTTCCAACAGAACAATCGTTTCATTCATCTTTTTCACCATCTTTCCCTTTTTTTGTGTTTTTTTAGATATTTTTTATTTCTTTCTTGCATTATACATAAGATTGTTTTGTTGAACTAGGTGTCAAACTTTTGATTTATCGGGGGTTTTTTATGCAATATGCACATTTCAAGAAAAACCTCAATGGACTACAGCCTTCTAGACGAATTTATCTATAAGTTCATGTAACAAAAAAAGAACTAAACCATAGGTTTTATGGCTTAGCTCTATATTTTAAAATGAACCCTCAAAATGAAAATTTGTTAAATTCTATGAAAAGGGGCTTTTGGCTCCTCAACCATTGTGGAAAAGCACTTTTGGCTCACCCCGCTTAATTTTGCCGATTGGATAGCAAGGATAAAAACGCCCGATATGCGCCTGCACCCGCTTTGCATATTGGGGCGGCACAACCACGCACATGCCCACGCCGCAGTTAAACGTCGCCAACATTTCACGGTCGCTGATATTGCCTTTTTCCTGAATAAACTGAAATACCGGCAAGGTTTCAATGCAGGACAAATCAATCGAAGCACAAAGGCCATCCGGTATAATCCGGCACAAGTTTCCTTCGATGCCGCCGCCTGTGATATGGGCAAGCCCATGATAGATATCCTTACCGAAAAATTCCCGCAGACATTTATAATAGGGGAGGTGCGGCTTCATAATCTGTTCCACAAACGTCAGTCCCTCAATTCTCTCCAGCTTAATTTCCGGGTATCTGTCCATCAATAACCTAACCAATGAATAGCCATTGGTATGCAGGCCGTTCGAGGCAATTGCCAGGACTATATCATCTTCCGCAATGCTTGAGCCGTCAATCACATGGGATTTATCGGCAATGCCCACAATCGTAGATGTGAGTATATAAGTTCCTTCCTGCACAACCTGGGGCTGTATGGAAGTCTCGCCTCCGACTAGGGAACAATCATTTTCACGGCAGGCAGCGGCAATCCCCTTGACAAAAGTGTTAATCGTATCTTTTTCCGCCTTCCCACACACAATCGTATCAAGCGCTGCCAGCGGCTTTGCGCCCATAACAATGATATCATTTACCAGATGGTTCACCATATCATGGCAGATAGATTCTGTATAGCCGTATTCCATCGCTAACTTCTGCTTCGACCCTGGCTCCTCCGATTTCAATATTAAGGTAGGTTTTTTCATCTCCTCAAACCCTATATCATACAGAGCGGCAAAAGGCCCCACGCCGTTGAGGACACGCGCGTCCTCACTTACCAGCAATTTTGCCATATCCTTTTTCAAGGCATCGGAATAGGCGATGTCCACGCCTGCCTTGCCGTAAGACAGCGATTCCTTGTCACTGATATCCGCCCTCAGCAAGTCATCCACCGTTACCTGCAAGATTCGCGACAAATCCGGTAAAATTTCAATATTGGGAAATACAATCCCATTTTCCCATTTAGAGACTGCCTGAAACGTTATGCCCAGCTCATCCGCTAACTGCTGCTGTGTCATAGACCTGCGTTTACGCTGCTCGCAAATAAATCTCCCCATTTTCAGATTATCTAACATATCCACCTCCGCTGTAAAAGACTTATGCAACTTTGCCTTTATCTTAGCAGAGAATAAATCCGTTCTCAATAACCGTCTATTTGTATTTCACCTGCATTTATCAACTGTTGGTTGAGAATCCGATACATTTCACCCAGAATAGCCTAGTGGGCGCTTTGCCACTATAAAAGACAAGAAAAATCCCCGGACTGTACGCAACTACGGTTCGGGGATTCGTTTCTCCGTCCACATGGACTTATCGTTTCTTTTAGCCTACTGGCATTATAGCATATGCAAATTTTATTTGCAAGATACATTTTTTCAAAAAAATTATACTTATCTAGTATCACTCAAGATTTATCAAATATATATATGCTTCCTCATCATCAAAAATAAAACTCCTGCAATAATTTCCACCGTTTTTCTCAATTGTTTTTATTGAAGCAACATTGTCCTTCTCAACTGATAATTGTAGCTGTTTCAGGCCGTGTTCCCTCGCAGCCAAACATATTTGCCTTAATATTTCACCAGCATACCCTTTTCTTCTTTCTGACGGTCTTACACTATATCCACAATTACCAAAATCTTTCAGGAAATCATTTAATTGATACCTCAAATCAACAATGCCAACAATTTTATGGTCCGACACCCTTACCGCAAAAAATGTATCGGTTAAAACCCAATTAGGGTCAACAGTCTCGGGATTTGCATTGGCAATGACTTTCCCTAACCATTCCTCATAAGAAGTAATCTTATCAAATAGCTCACTCCCATTGATTACCTGTTCTCCAAAATCAAAATGTTCCTGCCGGTATTCAAGCGCTTCATCCTTTAATCCTAAAGTTGGCTTTACAAGCCGTATTTTTTCATATACCATCATCCATTCCTCCATTTTATAAATTATAAGATTTGATTAACATAGGGTGCTTTATAGTGATTTCATTTTCAAACCATGATTTCCATACCATCATAAGCAAATAAAATATTATCAAGTTCTTTTTCAAGTTCCTTGTAATAACCGTATGATTTTCCCCATATTTCATCAATATGTGTAACTATAATTTTCTTAATTCTATAATAGTCCTTCAGTTCTATAACCTCATCCAAAGTGAATATTTCATCTTTCAACGGCGTATCCATCAGCTTCGTTCCATCATTTAATATGCCATCATCAGAAACCATGCTTATAATCAAAATATCTGCATCAAAATATAAATCATTATCAGCAAAAGGCTTCGGATTACAACAGGCATAGATAACCTTTTTTTCATGCTCCTTCAGAACATAAAAAGTAATATTTCGTTTTGGGTTATTGTTGATTAAACCTATTTCAATATTATCTATTTTTATATGCGATATTTCATTCACAGAAATGCAATGAAGAACGTCGCCATAATATTTAAAGCAGTCACGGTTCATTTGGTTTATATCTTTAACGACCTCTGGAAGAGCATAAAAGCCAATAGGCATACTTGTTCCATTGATAAAGTCACAACCTATTTTTTCAACAATCCGAATACCCCTGACATGGTCTGGGTCACTATGGGAAATGGAAAGGTGTTTCACTTCCGATATTCTTTGTCTGTTGCAGGCTACCGCAATATCTTCGGGTGTATCTATCAACATTTTTATATCGTCAATATACAGGCTTGGCCCTAACCGTTCGTACCTGCCGCCTTTTCGTCTGGCTTCTTCACAGATTTTACATTTACAAAATGAACTCGGAATAATTGACATGCCGCCGCTGCCAACAATTTTTAATTTCAAATCTTTCACACCGCCTTTCGCATGAATCGCAAGGAATAATAATGCGTTTTTATCCATATTAAATATTTAAGCAATATCTCTATTACCGCCGTTTTTGACTAATATTTTTCTTATTTCTTTTATTATTCTGGAAGGTGTTTCTTTATCCATAGGCATAAGCTTACTGTACATCCTCACCCCTTGATACGAAAACACAATTAGGTCGAATACTGCGGAAATATCCACTTCATTAAATTCCTGTCTGTCCATCCCGTATTGTATGAGCTTCTTCCATGTATTGGCTGAAATCAAATATTGTTGATATAGCGAATTACTCTGATTTGCAATATCACGAATGCTAAAATATTCATATATTGCTATGCTTAACGAAGATTGGCTGTCAAGCATTTCCTTCTCATACTTGTTTAAAATTTCATCCAAAATAGTGACCGCCGAACCATTTTGTCCTATTCTTAAATCAATCTCATTCTCCTGTTCACTAGCCATGTCATCAACAATCTCCTGAAAGATTTGACGTGTGCTTTCGTAATGGCAATATAACCCGCCTCTGCTTAACTTCGTCACATCGCAGATATCCTTCATTGTCACTTGTTTAAAACCTTTTTCTGCAAACAAAGAACATGCGCATTTCTTTATATGTTTCCTCGTTTCCTGTCCTCTTTTATTCATTAGCAGCCTCGCTTTCCGACACATGTGTCTGAAATCATTATACGACATACGTGTCGCAAAGTCAATAAAAAGTGGCAAAGATTTTGCCACTTTCTGTTACCTTTACATTCTTTTTTATTTTTAATATCATGCCTGTGAATCCCGCTCCTCCTTTATGAACGATTGGCTATAAATATAGAATTCCTCCTGACTGGGACGAACTTCTTTTTCCATCGGTGGAAACTGCTTATCAAATGCTTTTGCATCAACATTGTCAAACTCATAAGCCGAACTTCCATGGTAAACCCACTTTCTGCCGTCTGCAAACGTCCCTTTCACCAATTCCTTGACAAGCATTGCCGCCGGATAACTGTTATCTTCCATGCAGACATGATATTTGTGGCAGCTTTTAAACCCCCTCCCCACATAATTTCCAGGATTCCCCATAATGACAATTGACTCATATCCTAAAGCGGACGCCCTCTCAAAACTATGCTCCAACAACTTCCTGCTAATTCCCATTCGCTGATAATCTGGATGAACGCTGATTGGCCCAAAAGTTAGAACCGTTCTCTCCTCGCCGTTTTCATCTGTAAGCCAGGCTTTTGTGTACATGAGGTTGCCTACTATCTTTCCATCCTCCGTCTCTGCCACAAAATCAAGCTCCGGGATAAAATCTTCATGTCCGCGTAGGATATGTGCCAGATAATGCTCCACACATCCCGGAATATAGACATTCCAAAATGCTTTTCGCGTCAATTCTTCCACTTCGTTAAAATCATTCTCTGTTTCATTACGAATTAAAATATCGGGCATTTTATTCCTCCTCAAATTCTTCTTTATGTTTTCTGAAAAATTCATAAAAATAGCGCACATTCGCAAGCTCCGTCCATTTCTTCTCTTCCAATTCCCCGGAATCCAAATCATAAATCTTGGCATTGAGCGTCGCCAGCATAAAGGGGGAATGGGTGGCAATAATAAACTGGCAGCCCAAAAACCTTGTCATTTTATTCAACTCTTCTGCCAGCGCAACTTGGTTTGCCGGTGAAAGGGAAACCTCTGGTTCGTCTAATAAATAAAGCGCATCCGGCTCAAGATAATCTTCTAACATCTGCAATGTAGTCTCGCCATTTGAATATTTCTCCTGCGCAAATACCAGACATTCCATATCCCTTTTCATCTTATAAGAGCCCTGCAAATGTTCTCTCTGTTCTTTGGGCATCCCCCTGCGGATATGTTCATAAATATACCCATCTTGCAAAATCTGCTCCTGCTGAATCTTCTTAATCTCATACAGAATATCCTCGCTTTTGATATAACGGCTCCCCTTAGGCACAGTAATCGTTGTTCCTTCCTCATCTTCCCCCAGGGAATATTGGCATTCACTTATAAATTGCATGAAATAGGGCGTCGTTCCAAACATATTGCTGGTCGCATACTCCAATCCTTCCAACTTTAGCTTGTTAGCAATAATATTAAGCATGGTCGATTTTCCCGACGCATTGTTGCCATATAGAATCGTAATCGGGCCAAATAACAATACTTTCTCCGCTTTTGAGGCAAATACATTGTATGGATAAATGTTGGGATTTCGGACTGTTTGATCTGAAAATAGAAAACTGCTCAAATAAATCATCTTTGTTACCCTTTCATTTTGTCCCTTCCTTTAAAAACACTCTTAAAACATTTTTTTCGCCGCAAATTTACGTTCAGTCACCAATCTAAGTTCCTCTATTACATAATCACAGATAATAATCTGATGTCGTTCGGTAAGCCTTCTAGTGTACTGTATCATTCACATTCAGCCAAACCTACTTGTCTATTCGCTCATCTGCTACGTTAGATTTTCTAGCCGTAGCCACCGCTACGCCGTCGAAAATCTGCCTTGCAGAGGAGCGAATATTCTGCGTAGTTTTGCCAGATATGAATGATACAGCACACTAGCTATTTCTCGTGTCTGTAGCGAAGGAAAAAATATCATGGACACAAAAATGTTGGTATCAAGCATTACCCGCAAATTAATACCCCCTTACTTCCTTCCTGATTCCCCTCATATATTCCTGCATATCTTCTTCATTATCAAAACCTGCTCTGAAGGCTTCTCCTGCAAATGCTTCTTCCGCTCTCTGAAATGCCAACATTGCAGAATTCTCAAAATAAAATCTGCCATCCTCTTCAAAAATCACAATCTTATCGCCAGCTTTCAAATTTAGTTTATTCCGAATAGAAATAGGAATTGTTATCTGCCCCTTACTGGAAATTTTTGCTATCTCCATATCCATCATCCTTTCTAATTCCGCCTTACATTCTTTACTTTCTTTACATTTATTATATTTTAAATCCGCTAGAATAACAAGGCAAATTTTAAATATATCATCCAATTAAATAATAACTCACAATTTCCTGCTCCAATTTCACGCGCTTCTCTCTCATATAGGCGGCAACCTCCTTATACGGCTCTTCCTGCTCCAATCCTTGCAGCCGATTGAGGTCATGGTCCGTAAGGCGTTTCAAACACTTGCCGAACCTATCGTCTGCAAGCTCCCTGGCGCCCATACAATACAACTTGAAATTTTTTCCCGTTGCCCGGCATAAATGCCTGTGAATGAGAAACCCGCCGACATCAATATCCCCAAAATGATAATAATCAATGGTAGGATTGTCCGCAATGACCCTCCTCAAAAAATCAATTTGCGGGCGGCTGGCAAAACCGCCAAGGTACATCATTGCCATGGCGGCGTCATTGCTCCTCTGATAGGACGTCTTATTTTCGATTGTCATCAAATTTGCCGCATAAACCGTTATTTCCCGAATATCCTTAATATCACCCGAGGATATGGCGACGCCGCCTTTTAGTTTTCCCGTTTCAAGTACATAATGATCCCAGACAATTTTCCAATCTCCTTTTATCATCACTTCCTGTTCCGCCGGGATGACATGATAAAAGGCCAGCGCCTCGTCATTTTGCTCTGCTTCTTCTTTGGGCATGGAACGCGCGCCTCTTATAATCGCACAAATTTCTTCATAATTATTCTTCTCAAACCATTTGGAATCGCCATACACAAGCATGGACAACTCGCGCACATACAAATCCTCCTCATTCTTCTCCAAAAAGTCAAGCATCTGCAGATTCGCTTCAATTCTGGACAAATCTATCTGCCGCCTTGGGTCTTCTACCTGGCTTCTTATGTTATCCATATAATACTGCACTGCTGCCCCCGAAGATTGATACTGCTGCATGAGCCGTTTCACCTTTTCAGAAAGTATGCTTTGCGGCGCCACACCGTAATGCTCTTTGAGATACCCATACACCACATCCATATTCTCTTCGCAGAGATAAATTTTCTCCACATCGGAGCTGAATTTCAGATAATCCACCGCTACCAAGCCTAACTCTTTCAGCGTACTTACCGCTTCCTCCAGGCTCTGTTTCTCTCTGATATCCGCGTTATTGTCTGTATAATTCTTATATACTTCCTGCGGCTTTAAGATAACCCGCCTGCCGGTATTTATATTCCTCGCAAGGCGGCTATGATACTTTTTCAATAATTTCTCAAGAACCGGCTTCTTATAATCTTTGCTGCTCATGGAATTTAACCTTTCCGATCTGCATATTGTCGTTGCTCAATTTGAGAACCGGGATAATCACCCCGCATTCGCTGCCAATGGATTCCAGCTTATTGGGAGGCGCGCAGAAAATCACCTGAAAATCCTGGTTCTTGAAAAATTCCAACATCAACTTGATATTGTGGTCGCTCATCTTTTCAAACGGCTCGTCAATAAAAATCAGCCGCACAGAATTAACACGCACATTATATAACATGGACAAGGCCGCGGAAAGGATCAGCGTGTATGGAATCTGAGTACCCGCGCCGGAATTATAGCCCACCTGCTTCGACAGCTTCCCGTCTTTAACCTCATCATTGTTGATGATAATCTCATAGCTCATATAATTACGGTAATCCGCAAACCGCTTAATTTCCGCCACATCATTTTTATCAATAATTTTGTTGATAATATCCTTAATTTCTTTTTCTCTTAATTCAACTTCATCATTGTCGTAACCCATAAAACTTGTAAATGTCATCTGCCCTTCATCGGCCATATTATTTGTCTCCTGCAAATACTTGGCGTAACGCAGGATTTTGGCATAATCAGAGCTGTCGTTTAACAACTTGACGTCAAACTGATAGCGCGTGGAAAACTGCAATTTCCGCAGCTCTTTATTGATATCCGAAATGTCGCTGCGCGCCGTCTGCGCAGTCTCATAGATGCTTAATACAAACTCCCGCTTAAAAATACGCTCATAGGTGACGGTCTGTTCTTTCAACTTCTGTTGGATGCCCTGAAGGTCGTCAATCCAAATCCTGCCTCTGCGTTTCTGGTAAGCAGCTTCATGTCCTAAGCCAATGGGCAGCCTGTCCACTTCCTGTTTGCGGTTGTTATAGGACTGCTGCTTGCCATTGATATTCGCCTCCAATTCGCGGACGTGCCGGTCAACCCTCGTCTTATACTCATGCTGCATAAGCCCGCCGTTTTTGTTTTCCCCTGCCAGGTAACCATCATATTCCTGCACCGCTGTTTCTACCACAGAATGGTCAGATATGCGCGCTTCCTCCAAACGGTTCTGCGCCTCCTCTTCCCGCGACTTACATTCTTTGATTTCCTTTTCTTTGGCGGCAGTCTCCGCAGCCAAAGTCACTTTCTTATCCAGGTTCCTCCCCTTTTGCGCCTTTTTTTCCTCTATCTGGCTGCCAAGCTCTGTCACACGGTCATTTAACGCCATAAATTCGGCATTATTCTTCTGCGCCTCTAACAGCTCCCGGTAACGCCCTTTCTCCTCATTCCAGTCTGCCAAAGCCTGTGCCAATTCCCTATGGGCGTTGAAATTATATTCCCGAAAACCATCCAGCCCCTTTTGCAGAAAATCAGCACGTTCCTGCAATTGTCTCTGCTGGGACAGCGCCTCTTTCTCCTGCATTTCCAGCTCCCGCAATTTCTTTTCCGCAGCAAGCCGGTTTAACTCTACTGCTTTGCCGCCCAGGCAATAACTCTTGAGTTTTTTTGTATTCACGTACGTCACCGCCATATTGCGGCTCAATTTTCCTTCCTTAGACATCGCGTTATCATAGTTCGGCACATCCCCTTTTTCCACGGCATGAATCCGCCCCAGCCAAAATTTAAAATAATTTGCCGCCGTCGCATTCTGGATATGCAAAAAATGAAATACGGAATCTTCCTCGCACGGAACCTCCTTCGCCATCAACCGCCTGGTATTTACCAATTCCACGTATCGATGCCGCGACCCATCCATCACCGCATTGGCGGCTGCAAACGCTTCCGGAGAAACAATAATCGCATAACGGTGGATTCCTAAAAACGCCTCTATGGCGTCCCGCCAGCCTTCGTCTTTTAATTCCACGACGTATTCAAACGCCATCCGCGCTTCCTCCTGGATTCCCCTTTTGTGGAACTCGCGGTTTATCTCGCGTATCAGATCCATCTGCTCTTTTACATATGTATAATCCGGTTTATTTTTCTTACAGTTTTCAATTATTCCCGCCTGCTCCGCGCACCCTTCCTGTATCTTTGATATCTCCCTGCCAAGCATTGTGCAGTCTGCAATCAGCTTGTCGCGGCACACACGGATTTCTTCTTTGAGCATATCGGCAAACCTTTTCTTCTCGGCAAGCTCTACCGTTTTGGACGCCAACTGGCCTACCATGCTTAAATCCGGAAGCTGCATATCCAATACTTGCAATTGTGCAACAACCTCCTGCATCCTTTTTTGGAAATTTTCCAAATCAGCCGTCTCCTGCCTGAGATGTTTTAACTTTTCCTCATACTCGTCGAGCAATTGTTTGCAGGCCAGGATTGCTTTCGATACGTCCAACTGCCGCAATGCATTTTTCGCCTCGGAAAAATAAGTCTCTAATTCGTCAATCTGCTTCGACTGTCCCTGAATTTCCTTCTCCAAAAAATCACAGGTGATACGGTTCCTTTCAATAACCTCCTGCGCCTTGCGTTCTTTCTCCTGGCACTGCACAACGCTTCTGTAAATTACCTTAACGTCGTCAATTTTCAGGCGCAGGCTTTTCTTATCATGCTCATCATAATCCTTGAGAATCGAATCAAGATCTTTAAGCTCCTGGTCAATCTGCTCCAAACTTTGATTAATCCTCTCTATATTCTTCTTGGCCTCTTTCAATTTATCAAAATTAACATTGTGCTCCTCCAATACCGATTCCTTGATAAATTCCTGGATTTTGGCGGCGGGGTTATAAGCCATAATATTGCGGAGCTTTCTCTGGTATTTGGAAACTTCCTGGTATGGCAGCTTTAAGCCTGTCATCTGCATAAACAGGGTAATCCCCTCTTTTTTATTTTTCATGGTAACCCCGTACTTTTTCTGAAACCCCGAAGCATCATAAGGTTTGGTTACGGAACCATCCTCATATACGAACGCGATATCCCGCAATGTTTTTTTGTCCAGCGCATACCAATGCGTCCCCCTGATATCTGTAACCGCCGTTTCAATCACTACCCCCAGAATAAACGGGTTATCATTAATCTGGTCATAATATTCCAGCGCAATATGCGTATAAACCACCGGTATTTGCTCCGCCGGCCTGGCGTAAACCCCAGCGCTGGCGTCCACCAGGCAGCGCGTATACGATACCAGGTTGCGCTTGCCAACCCCCGTATTATACCCGCTGGTCGCTTTATTGAACTGCGTATCGCCTGTATAGGCGTACTTAACAGCGTCCAATACCGTTGATTTCCCACACTCATTTTCACCGGAAATTAAGGTAAGGCCTTCTGATACAGGAATCACAGTATTGGCAAACCCATACCAATTTACAAGCTGTATCCTGCGTAAAACTGTCTTACTCATCCGCATCCTCACTTTCTGCAAAATCTTCCGGCCCCGCCTCATTTTCCTCCATATTGCCCAAACCTTCCCCGCTATCGTCATCTGCAGCGTACTCTGCCATTACCTTCTTCAGCTTCCCAACGTCCATGCAAAACTGTAAAGATGGGTACAGCTTAATTTTCCCATCTTCCGTTGCGATATCATCGCTGTAATCGATGAGGCTGAATTTTTTAAAAAGGCGGTAATTCTTCTTAAAATCAGCCGGGGCCATCGTAATCTTATAAATCTTGCATTTATCAATAATATCGCCCACCGTCACATAGACCGGATCAGCATATCCCATGCGCTCCAAAAATAAGAGCCATAGTACCAGCAGCAGCCTGACCTGCCTGGCGTCAAAACGCAGCAGGTTAATCCGCTTTAAGCCAACCGTTTCTATATCATCGTCATTCTGCTGAAGCATGGCGACTTTCATACGCTCCTCAACCACCACCTGATACCCTATGGCCGCCAGATATGTATTGATATCATATTGGTTGGACTCAGAAGCTATAAAGTCATACAACCGCTCCTCCTTGTCCGCCACGATAAACGTCGCATCCAGCAATTGCCGGATGCAGCGTTTAAACAGGTACGCATCCTCCTCTGTCATCTTATCCATAAAACTGAAATCGCCCATAACGTCTCCTAATTCTGTTTATTTACTAATTTTCACAGCTATTTCTATGGGGTTCTGAATGTTTACAAATTTTCATATTATTGATATCTGCAACATCTGTTTTTACCATTTCCTCAAATATTTCTATTTCGTAAGGGAACTCAATATTGCGGGCGTACAACATAGCCGCTGCATACATAATCGCTTCTTCCTTCGTCTGGACCTCCCGCTCCTTTAACTTAAATTCATGGTCGCTGCCAAGCTGAGCTTCCAGGAATTTAGCCACGCGTTCCACGCTATAACGGTTCGGGGCGCTGCGGAACAATTCCTCTGTCTTTGCCCTCTTCTCCTCCTCAGACAGCTCCACAGCGGCAAGCCCAATATTCTCCCCCTCATTTTTCAATCTTTTCATCTTCTCGAATGATTTGCAGCCCACATACTTCTGGCTGACAATCCGCGAACATTTGCCCGCTTTTTCCATGGCGGATTCCTGCTCTTCTTCGGGCAGCTTTGACACCGCATTGAGAAAGCCATTAAGGACAGCCTCCAGGCGGACGCCATTGCTTGCCATCAGCATAATCCTCGTATTGGCAAGGTTATAATAATTGTTAATGCGGTTGTCAATCAAACCCATATTATCTTCATATTCCACACTCAGGAAATATTGCAGTTCCGCAAAATACCGCTCTACGCGCTGCCTTGCCTCGTCCTCGGCCAACTGTAAATTCTCGGCGCATTCTTCCACCATTTTTTCAAACAACGCACCCTGCCGCAAGACGCGCAGCTTATTGCGGATAAAAGAAATCTGCGTGGGTATCAAACCATTATTCTTCACAAAAAAATATTCACTGAAAAAGCGGTCAAGCATTTCATCCTTCATAATAAACTGTCCGAAACTATTAATATCCTGAAATGCTATCACCGCTTTCATTATCGTGGAAATATTCTCTTTTAAATCTGTCAGTTCGTTCTTCAATTCCGTCTCATTGTCAATCAGGGGCACAAGAATATTTGTGTACGGCCTTTCCGTACGCCCGGAATCTTCGTCAAAGGCGGACTTAATCGTATCATACATTGCAAAAATACGGTTGGACATCATGCCCTCACTGCTTTTCTCCGTCATTTTGCGCAGGAAATCCATGACCCTCCGACAGTCAATGGCAACATTAACTACATACTCCCCATTACGCCCAATTTCCCTTGGGAGCAGCCAGCCGCATTCCCGGAATAACGAAATAATGGACGCCGCCTGTAAGTCGCCCCCATTCTCTTGCGCCGTATAGGGCTCGCCGCCCGCCTCCTGTGCCGCGCCAGGGATGTTGCCCGCTTCCCCAGCCTCCCCATCATTTTGCAGCTCTATATTTTTGAGGTGGAGCGTTATGCTGTCCTTGGCGTCCGATTCATAGAGCACCGGCAATTCTTTGGTTTTGTCTATTAAAATTTGAATACAATCATAATAAACCCTTCGGTATTTAAAGGTAAAGGGCTTGAAAAAAGATTCGTTCTTTATATAATCAAAAAAATTCACTCGCTGACCTCGCTGCCATTGCCAGTATAACGAATATTAAGTCTTTTTATGTTAAACGCAGAATTCGGTTACATCTGTAAGGAATAAAATCGACGGCGTAGCGGTGGCTACGGCTAGATTTTATGACACAACAGATGGAATCGAAGACAAGTTTAACGTAAAATTATTTAGTATTCGTTGTACTAGCCATCCATACCATACGCTGTACCAGTTTTATTATAAAGCAACGGCTGGAAAATGCAATGGGTTTTTCGTATTCAACATATATATGCCGACATCATACATGCCCCGGCAGCCCGGCTTTTTTTTATCTGCGGCAAATTCCCCTCGTGTATGCCCCCGATGGCGTACACCTGAATATCGACGGCTGCGCAAACCGCCTCCAAAAATTCCTTTCCTCTTGGCTTCATCCCCTTTTTGCACCCGGTGGCAAAAATGTGGCCCGCCGTCACATAAGAGGCTCCCAGCTCCTGCGCCATTTTCGCTTCTTCCAGTGAATGGACGGACACGCCGACTTGCAAGTGGGATAACGCTCCCTGCTCATGGTACTTCTGAAATAAACAGCAGGGAAGATGCAGCCAGTTACAGCCAGTTTGCCTGGCGGCAGCCGGATAAGTATGGGCAATAATCCTCGTCTTCCCATCCGGTATTTTTCGGCTTTTTTCCCAAAGGCTTGCAAACAGTTCCAGATATTGCGCTTTTGACAACTGCTTTTCCCTGACAATCAAAATATCTGGTTTTTGATTCTTTCCCAGGCACGCCTTGTCGCCTGCTGCAAGCCCCGCCAGAAAATCGGTATATGCCTCCATATCTTTCCTGTCATGGGAAGCCTTATACAATTCCCAGTTTGAGACAGCAACCCTCTGAAAATAGCCGTCCTCCGATTCCATTTTTTTATACATACACATAATCATTCATCACCGGCTGCAAGCCCTGTTCCCTTATCGCCCCAGTCACTTCGTCCACATCTCGGTTGTCTGCAATCTCAAACTGGTTGTCGCCTTGCCCCTCCACTTCCTCGGAATGGCTGCCAATTCCCGTGCTGACGCCAGCAGAAATTTTTGTCGCCGCCACGCCAATTACATGGTCCCGAAAACCAGCCCGCTCCCGGGTGGAAATCGTCATTCCCGCAAACGGCAGGAACAGACGGTAAGCACACATAATCTGCATCAATTCGCGCTCGCTTACCTCCTTGCCGCCCAACGGCTCCACAACCGGGACGACAGCCTTCTCTTTCATCTGCCCGCCATGCCCATCCCCAGCAATTCCCTCCATTTCCATAATCGGACGCAGCCGGGGGCAGGAAAACGAAATTTCCGCATAAGGGTACTTGCGCTGGATATAGTAAGCGTGAAGCCCGGTAGCAAAAGCATCTTTGCGAAAATCCGCAAGGCCTAATAGCGCTGCAAACGCTACGCCGCGCATCCCGCCTTTTAACGCCCGCTCCTGCGCATGGAAACGGTAAGGGAAAATTCTCTTATGCCCGGCAAGATGCAGCCCCTCATAGCGGTCAGCATCATAAGTTTCCTGAAATACCGTCACATAATCCGCGCCGCACTTCTGTAAATATGCATACTCATTTGAATTCATCGGATAAACTTCAATCCCTACCATCCGGAAATATTTGCGGGCAACCTTACATGCCTCCCCAATATATGTTACATCTGATTTCTCCCTGCTCTCACCGGTAAGGATTAAGATTTCCTCCAAACCGCTTTGCGCTATCGCCTTCATTTCCTTTTCCATTTCCTCCATATTCAGCTTCATACGGTGAATACGGTTATGGCAGTTAAACCCACAATAGATACAATAGTTTTCACAATAATTTGAAATGTAAATGGGTGTAAAAAGATACACAGAGTTCCCAAAGTGTTTCTCTGTCTCCTGTTTCGCTTTCTTAGCCATCTCCTCCAAAAAAGGCTCTGCTGCCGGGGACAAAAGCGCTGCAAAATCCTCAATGCTCCGGTTGTCATGGGACAATGCCGCCCTTACCTCTTGCCCCGAATAAGAATCCGCCTGATATCTGCTGCGCGCCCCTATGACTTTATCCAGGATATCCGACTCTATCTGTTCCATACCTTCCATATATTCCATATGGTTTACACGTTCCCGCCTATCTGTCTGCATTTTGCCCTAATCCTCCGTTCCATCTTGTACTGCGAGCCAGCTAGTACACTGACCCGCATCCCACATCATCAACTTTGCAACTTATAGGAAACGCATTAAATAATTGCGTTTAATACCATTAATCCCTAAGGAAGCCCGTCAGCGGCGAGGACGCCTCCCCGCCTTTCTCCCGGACCCTGCCAAGACCGGATAAATAAGCCTCCCTTCCAGCCTCAATCGCTTTCTTAAACGCGGACGCCATCTGCGGGATATCCCCCGCGGTAGCTATGGCAGTATTCGCCATGACTGCCGCCGCCCCCATTTCCATAACCTCACACGCCTGGGAAGGACGTCCGATGCCTGCATCCACAATAATCGGAAGCTCAATCTCATCAATGAGAATCTGGATAAATTCTTTGGTGGCAAGGCCCTTATTCGAGCCGATAGGCGCGGCTAAAGGCATGACCGCCGCGGCGCCTGCATTCACAAGGTCCCGCGCCGTATTTAAATCCGGATACATGTACGGCAGCGCCACAAATCCCTCTTTCGCCAATATGTCCGTCGCTTTCACGGTTTCTGCATTGTCCGGCAGAAGATATTTGGAATCCCGCATGATTTCTATTTTTACAAAATCCCCACAGCCCAGCTCACGCGAGAGCCTGGCAATCCTCACCGCTTCCTGTGCGTTTCTGGCGCCGGAAGTATTAGGCAAAAGCGTCACCCCTTTGGGGATGTAATCTAATATATTTCCCTCTCCGCCTGAATTTGCGCGGCGCACCGCAAGCGTGATAATCTGCGCCCCCGCCTGTTCCACCGCCGCCTGAATCAGCTCCACATTGTATTTCCCAGAACCTAAAATAAACCTGGAAGAAAATTCCTTCCCACCTAACATAAACACATCTTTTCCCATCTTCAGCCGCCTCCCATAAAACTTACAACTTCAACCACATCTTCTTCTTTTAAAACTGTCGTGCCATACGCCTCTTTTGCCACAATTCCCATATTTAACTCTACAGCCACGCCCTCTTTGGCAAAACCTTCCTGGGCGAGCAGTTCCGCTATGGTAAAGTTGGCAGGGCATTCCTTCTGTACGCCGTTAACCTTCATCGAGTCCTCCTTCCTATAGAACAAAGCGAACAAGTCCGCATCAGCTCCCTAAATCCCTCATTCATGAGGGACTTGGACGATTTGCTGCGCCGAGCACAATTGCGAAGCAATATTTTCCTCTTGTGCGAGTGCGCATATTATTTTTTATCCTATAAGATAAAAAAGACCACCACGAAGGATTACACCCGCGGTGGTGTACCCCTTCGTGTGGTCTTTGTCTCACACTCTGTTTGGAATTATAAAGCAAGCCGTTTGCGCTGTCAAGCTCTTTTTAATTAAACCCTACTACCTTTTGTGAAATCTTGTACGCCGCTACAGAAATCTTCCTTCCCCCTCTGCCAGGCAGGTTCATTGTCTGACCCATAATGCCTTTCCGCAAATGCCAGAACAGGCGCAAATCATATTCTTTCAGATACCGCCAGAGGTCCCGTTTCTTCTCAAGGTTCTCCTGCGTCCCTGAGCGAATCAGCATGATCGTGGAAACTACCGTTATAATTTCCAGGTAATTAAACATATATTTCCGCAACTTACGGTTTTGCAGCTTCCATAAATCCACGGCTTCAACCATCATTTTGTTCACCTTAATCTGCTGGTCTATCCGTCCAATCATCACTTTCTCGTTGACAGACTGGTCTTCCCTGCCAATAAAATATCGGTAAAAATCCACATTGAGGTAGTACATGTTTTTCACATATGGCAACGGCACATACACAAAAATATTGTCTACATAAAACGTATGCTTGGGCAGTTCCAATCCACACTCCCGCAAGAGCTGCGTGCGGTAAATTACAGAATGCATCAGGATATACTGGCCTTTACGGAAATGCCTGGCTTCATCCCAGCCGAAAATCCGGTTCTCCGGCAGCGTCCCCGTGTATCTTGTGACTCTTTTATGTTTTGCTCCCTCTTTCTCATACACAAAATTGCTAATCAGCATATCCAACACTTGTCTTCCACCGGACAACTCCCGCAAAGTAGCAAGAATCTGCTGGTACGCATCCAAATCTACCCAGTCGTCGCTGTCCACAACCTTAAAATACAGCCCCGTTGCATTGCGGATGCCGGTATTCACAGCTTCCCCATGCCCGCCGTTCTCCTGATGGATTGCTTTGACAATTCCTGGATACTTTTTTGCGTAACGGTCGGCAATCTCCCCCGTCCTGTCCTTTGAACCATCATCCACAATCAATATTTCCACGTCTTCACCGCCTGGCAGCAAAGAGTCAATACAATGTTCCATGTAATCCTGGGAATTATAACTTGGAATTGCTATTGAAAGTAACTTCATATCTTCCTCCATTTGTAAGTCTTTTACCATATAACTATGCCAAATCCTGATTTTTATAGCCAACGACAAAACTTTTTTGTGCTTTGGCGTTGACTATATCATACAATATTTTGACAAAAATCGCAAATTACAATCTTTGGCACAATTTGTTCATATTTTCTTTACACAATTCTCATAATATAAACATAATAACGTCATATTTAATGGGTATACTAACATCATAAGAAGCACAAACAAGTATCCTCACTTTTTTATATAAATCTTTTTCATATGAAGGCCAGTGCATAACGCGCTGGCCTCTCCTTTTGCCCAATTGCTGTAAATTAGGCAACTTCCAGAAATATTATTGCTGAAATTTATCATTCCCCAGACGGATATTCATATACTTGGTGTACGCCCCGAACGCCGCCGGGATAGGGTAGCGTTCCTCCGAGTCCTTTGCCTCCACAAAGAGCATGCCGCTCCTATTTTCCGCAAGCTCATCCACCCGGATTACATATGCGGCCATATGCCATTCCACATGGGAAAAAATATGTTTCGCCGGCTCAAGCTTCTGGATGCGCAGCGGTTTCAATTTCCTCTCTTTGACCCACTGCAGCGCCTCCTCCTCAGACAGAAACCCCGCCGTATTGGGAAACTCATACATCCCTGCCAGCAATCCTTTTGCCGGCCTCTTATGCAATACCACTTTCTCCCCATCACGGATTATAAAAACTGTTTTCTCTTCAATTTTTCTAGGTTTGGCCTTACTCTTAACAGGTAGCTCATGCCAGCGCTCCAAACGTCTGGCCTCACAGAATCCTTTCCAGGGACATTCCATGCACAACGGTTCCCCGTTAGGTACGCAGACCGTAGCGCCAAGCTCCATCAATGCCTGGTTAAACTCGCTTGCCGCATCCCTTGGCATCATCTTCTGCAACGCTGCTTCTACCTTGGCGCGCACGGACTGTTTCATAATATCAGAATCATCTGCCGCCACCCTTGCAATAACACGCAGGACATTGCCATCTACCGCAGGAACCGGGATTTTGTAGGCAATGGAAGCGACTGCCCCTGCTGTGTAATGCCCGATTCCCTTTAATTTCAAAAGTTCCTGGTAATCCGCTGGAAGCTGCCCTTCGTATTCCTCCATAACCGTCCTCGCCGCGGCCTGCATATTCCGCACTCGGTTATAATAGCCAAGCCCTTCCCACAATTTCAAGAGCCGTTCTTCCTCACACTCCGCCAAATCCCGTATCGTCGGCAGCTCCTCGATAAACCGCTGGAAATATGGCTTCACTGCCTCCACACGAGTCTGCTGTAACATGATTTCCGACACCCAAACCCGGTAAGGCGTTGGTTCCTCCCGCCAGGGGAGGCTTCTGGCATTTGACCGAAACCAGGCAAGCAACGGCTCTGTAATTATTTCTAATGGAAAATCCCCTAACATGGCACGCCTCCGTCCCTCCCCGGCTGCGCTTTCGCTATGGCACGGGAAGTCCATCCTATCTGCTTTGCTTTATCTGACGCTCAGTATAATATCTTAACACACATCCCCAATCCCTGCAAGCCGCCCGCTCATTTCGACATGTCAATACACTTCCCTTTGATATCCTGCCTCTGGCTGATGCCAAGTTTAGAAAAAATGTTTGACATATGTTTTTTTACCGTAGTCTCGGAAATGAATAACTGTTCTGCTATTTCTGCATTTGTTTCATTCTGGATGACGAGAAGCGCAATTTCCACCTCACGTCTCGTCAAACCTAACTCCTGTAAGCGCTCGCGGTAATCAATTGCCACCTGTACCGTCTTTGCAGCCTCACCCTG
>CATLBW010000011.1 GCA_949879775.1 uncultured Lachnospiraceae bacterium | reverse complement strand
GCAGGCTACATCGGACTTGAGATAGCGGAAAACTTGAAATTGCAGGGCATCCGCCCGTTTGTCCTTGACATGGCCGAGCATGCTCTCCCGGGCTTTGACGCGGAGATGGCGGAATATGTGGAGGGAAAGCTGCAGGAGAGCGGCATACCTGTAGTGACAGGCGTTGCCGTAACCGGAATCGAGGGTGACGGCAAAGTGGAAAAAGTCATCACAAGCAAGCGCGCATACAAGGCGGACCTTGTCGTGTTAAGCGCGGGCATCCGTCCCAATACAGCATTTTTGGAGGGAAGCGGGATTGAAATGTTCAAGGGGACGATCCTTACAAATGCGAAGGGAGAGACGAACCTGCCCGACATCTATGCAGCGGGCGACTGCGCGATGATACATAACGCTTTGACGGAAAAAGCGGCTTGGTCCCCAATGGGCTCTACAGCTAATATTGCTGGACGGCTGATTGCCCAGAATATGATGGGCGCAGACCTTAATTACCGGGGCGCGCTGGGGACAGCCGTATGCAAGCTGCCAGGGATGAACGTGGGCAGGACTGGCTTGACAGAAGCACAGGCGGCCGCCGAAGGCTTTGATGCGGTCAGCGTGGTTACAGTTGTGGATGACAAAGCGCATTACTATCCGGGTGCAGGCACATTTGTAATCAAGATGATTGCAGATAAAGCGTCGCTGCGCCTGTTGGGCGTACAGGTGATTGGCGCGGGCGCGGTAGACAAGGTGGTGGACATTGCGGTTACGGGCATTATGTTAAAAGGCACGCTTACCGACCTTGCCGATATGGACCTTGCCTATGCGCCGCCGTTTTCCACAGCGATTCATCCGTTTGAGCACACATTAAACGTGCTGATGAACAAGATTAACGGCAAATTTGAGACATTTACCCCAGCGGAATATGCGCAGGGTGCGGCAGAAGGCTATAAAGTGGTTGACGCCTGCCTGCAGCCGTCGATTGAAGGAGCGCCTTATGTGGAGCTGACGACAGTGGAAGGCCCTGTGGACGGGCTGGACCCGCAGGAGAAGATACTTCTCGTGTGCAACAAAGGCAAGCGTGCGTATTTGCTTCAGAACCGCCTGAAGTTCTACGGATACAAACAAACGAAAGTGCTTGAGGGCGGCATTGCCTTTAATGATGTAGAATTATAGGAAAGAGGAGGAAGGCAAATGCGAAGCATTTCTGGAATGCCTTCCGACGAGAGGGAGACGCCTCGTGCAAAGCACGACATATAATGCGTCGACCGATAGGTCAGGTCCGGCAAAGCCGGGCGTGACATTACCAACAGGCAGGGGACGCGTAGAGTCTCGTGCCGTAAGCGAATGAAAGGAGAAAAAATTATGGGCTGTACAATTAAACCGGACGAGATCAAAAGAGTAAAGGCGCTGGGTTTCCTAAACAATAAGGGAACGGATTTGTTCAATGGACGTATCATTACGGTTAATGGAAAAATTACGTCAGAGCAGACGAAAGTGATTGCTGAGGCGGCAGAAAAGTTTGGCAATGGCGATGTGGAATTTACAACGCGCCTTACGGTGGAGGTGCGTGGGATTCACTTTGACAATATTGAGCCGTTCCGCGCGTATATCGCAAAAGCAGGGCTTGAGACTGGAGGGACGGGTTCTTTAGTACGTCCGGTCGTATCTTGTAAAGGGACGACCTGCCAGTATGGGCTGTACGATACGTTCGCATTGTCAGAGAAGATACATGAGCGCTTCTACAAAGGCTACCGCACGGTGCGGCTGCCGCACAAATTTAAAATTGCCACGGGCGGATGTCCCAACAATTGTGTAAAGCCGGACCTGAATGACCTTGGCATTGTGGGGCAGCTTGTCCCGGTAGTCGATGAAGATATGTGCAATGGCTGTAAGAAGTGCCAGGTGGAGACTTCCTGCCCGATGGGAGCTGCAAAACTGGAAGATGGTATCATTGAGATTGACAAGGATACCTGTAATAACTGCGGACGCTGCGTTGAGCAATGTCCATTTGACGTTATTGAAGAAGGGACCCCAGCATTCCGCATTTACATCGGTGGCAGATGGGGCAAGAAGGTAGCGCATGGACAGCCGTTGTCGAAGATTTTTACGTCAGAAGATGAGATGCTTGACACGGTGGAGAAAGCGATTTTATTCTTCCGCGAGCAGGGCAAGACAGGGGAGCGTTTTGCTGATACGATTGCGAGGATTGGCTTTGAGGAAGTGGAAAAGCAGCTCTTGTCCAACGATATTTTAGACAGAAAGCAGGAAATCTTAGACGCACAGCTCCATCTGGTGGGCGGCGCAACCTGTTAATGCGGCATTCGACAAATAGCCATGCATACCCACAGGGCGCTTCATACGGCTGTTTTCTAAGGACCTTGTGGGTGCATTGCTTGAGAATAAAAAGAATAGGGAGAAATTTATGGATTCTAAGAAAAAATATGGCGCGATTCTTTTGTGCCTTTTGATTGGCTTTTTAGCCACAAAATCAACAGATTTGCAGTCTTCCTTGTTTGGGCGCGTCGTAATGGGCGGCCCTATGGTGGCGCTGCTTGTCTCCATGATTATCTGCAATATCATGCCGACGCTGGACAAAGACTTTAAAGAAGGGACCACATACAGCAGCAAACAGTTTTTGAACTGGGGCATTATTTTGACGGGCGGCACGTTAAGCTTTGCCTCCATCCTTGGCACAGGCGTGAAAGCGCTGCCGTTGATTTTATTCAATATCTGCCTATCGTTTGCAGTTGCGCTTTTGGTCGGCAGGAAAATCGGCGTGACAAAAAACACATCCGTCCTGGTGGGCGGGGGAACTTGTATCTGCGGCGGTACAGCTATTGCCACATTGAGCCGTATTATCAAAGCGACGGATGCAGAGATAGCATTTGGCATGGCGGCAATCTTTTTGTTTGACACGATTTCAGCATTTTCATATCCGTATATTGCGCCGGCAATCGGGTTTACGGATAACCAATTTGCATTTGTTGCCGGAACGGCAATTAACGATACCTCTTCTGTTGCCGGGGCGCAGGCGACGTTCCAGGCGATGATCGGCAACCCTGATTTTAACGGCGCCTTGAATGTAAAGCTGGTGCGCACGACGATGTTGATTTTTGTGGCGGTTGTGTGGACGGTGCTGATGGCACGCGACGCGAAAAAGAGCGGCGAAGTAGGCAGCAACGACAGTATTTTCATGGTAGTGAAGAAAACATTCCCGATGTTTATCCTCTGGTTTGTGGTGATGGCCGGACTGAATACATTTGGTGTTTTCACAGACAAAGGAATCAGCCTTTTGACGACGGCAAGCAAGTTCTTATTTGCCTCCGCGCTGGCTGGGGTAGGATTTAAAATTAAGTTTAAGGACGTATTTTCCAAGGGATTGAAGCCCATTGCGCTGGGCGGGATTACCTGGGCGTGCGTGGCGGCTTCCTCCTATATCTTTGCATTTTTGTTCGCGGGCTATATTGGGTGACGGAGGAGCAGGCGGAAAGGGTTTGGCACAGAAAGGCTGCATATATGCGGCCTTTCTGCGCGTATGGGGCATTTGATTTGACATAAGGAGGATGAAGGATGAAGATTGTTTTTTTGGATGCGAAATCAATCGGCGAGGATATTGATTTGTCCGGCTATGAAGCGTTGGGCGAGGTGGTAAAATATGATTTTTCCACGCCGCAGGAAGCAAGCGGGCGGGTTGTGGATGCGGATGTCATCGTGCTCAACAAAGTGCCGGTCAATGAAGGGACGATAGGAAGCGCCAGGAAGTTAAAATTGGTCTGTGTTACCGCGACTGGAACGAATAACTTAGATAAAGAATATCTTGGCAGCCGCGGCATTGCCTGGCGGAATGTGGCGGGGTATTCTACGGAATCGGTGGCGCAGCACACGTTTGCCATGTTGTTTTATTTATTGGAGCATCTTCCCTATTATGACGAATATGTGAAATCAGAAAAGTATGTGGAAGACCGGATGTTCACCCATTTTGACCGTAAATTTTCCGAAATCTGCGGCATGACCTGGGGGATTATCGGCATGGGGGCCATTGGCAGGCGTGTGGCCGAATTGGCGGAATTGTTTGGCTGCGAAATTATTTATTATTCCACGACCGGGAAGAACTGCCAGCCGGGCTATCGCTGCGTCTCCTTTGCGGAATTGCTGCAGCAGTCCGACATTGTGTCCGTCCATGCCCCGTTGACAGCGCAGACGGAAAACCTCATGGATGAGGCAGCGTTTTCGCAGATGAAAAAATCCGCCATATTCCTGAATTTGGGCAGGGGGCCCATCGTCTCGGAGCAGGCGCTTGCCGCTGCCCTAGAAGCAGGGGAAATCCGTGCCGCGGGGCTGGATGTGCTGTGCGAAGAGCCGATGAGCCATGAGAACCCATTAAGGCGCATCAAGGACAGCGACAGGCTTTTGATTACGCCGCATATTGCCTGGGCAAGCCTGGAAGCGCGCACGCGCCTGATGGAAATTATCCTGGGGCAGATTAAGGAGTTTTTTGAGGAAGGAAATTACTAATATACTAGCAGCGTGGATAAGTTTCAGCTTGGTATTGTACAGTCCAGCCCGCTGTGGTAAGATTTACTGCCCAATTTATCCAGCAGCACGCTTGTAAGCGCCTGGGCTGCCCGGGTATGGGGAGGAAGCTCAAGCAACTGGTTTAAATGCGTGAGCGTCTGTAAGTAATCTTCCCGGGCCTTGTCCATTAAATCAAAGAAAGAATCCGTGGAAACCCGGGATTTGTCCCAGGGGTTTTCCCATGGCTGGCGCTGGATATTCAGTGGGTCTGTATGGATAGTTAAATTGTCGCTGGGAATCAGTGTAGTCAGCAGCGGATAGCCCAGCGACAGCGTTTCGAGCCTGCCTCCGATGGATTTCTTCTTGCCGGAAGGGTCATGCAGCCATTTCGTGCCCAACTGCATGGAACGGATAGCAGCGCGCATGGTAATGTAATGGATATGAAGTTCCGGGTAAGTTTTTTGGTATACATAGTGCAGGATTTTGGCAATCGTCCTGTATTGCCGGGGTGTGAGCCGGATTGTGGCGTCCTGCCGGAAAGAGGATGGCAGGCAGCGCTTGTAAAATTGCAGCAGCTTGGTATCAATATCTGTCTCCAGGCTCATATGGCGGCTGTGGTAACGCCCGTTTTTTTCTTGGAAATTTGTTTTCCAATAAACATAAGGGTGGCAGTGGGTGTCCAGGGTATAGTGCCCTAGGAATCCTGCAATGTAGGCGTTGGCAATCCAGCGTTCTTTGCTATCGCGAAAGAGCGTTCGGCTGTTCACCAAATGCCTTAGGAATTCGCCGGTCTTGTCTGTGTGCGCAACTGCCCCGATATTATTGTGGTGGATGGTATAAGAGGGCAGGAAATAGAAGAAGACGTCCGGGCCTTGTAAGCCCAGGGCGAAAGCAGTTTGGTTGCTGCGGATGGTTTGCCTTAGCAAGTTCGTATTAAGGTGTTTGTAAGTGTCTAATCCAAATAAATAATGTGTTGTAAATCCGGGCATGGTTTTGACCTCGTGGTTTCAGTTATTGGTTACGGATTTGAAAGCCTGCTTGGGAGGCTTTACACCGTGTTCTTTTATCTGTTATAATAGTATAACCAGACATTTAGAAGAAGTAAAAGGAAGGTGAGCCTATGACAGGGGAGGAAATTGTTAATCTGATTCGCAAACTCAGGGAGAAAGGTATGAGCAGCGATGAGATATTGGATATCATCGAATACGTTGAGACCCATGATCCTAAGGAGCAGGAGCCATCGCCAATAAGCAATCTGTAAATTCGAGGTGTAAAGTCTGTGAATTGCCAGGGCTTTACACCTTTTCGTTGTACTAGCCCTAGGAACCTTTCCAACTTCGAGGGGGTTCCTCCTTAAGACATATTATATCATGTATTGTTTTTTTTACAACTATACAGAGCCTGTATTTTTGCAAATGAATTTAAATAAAGGAGTTCTGCATGGAACAAAAAGCTCAAAATAATAATCAACCATACAAAGACATAAGCCGCACCAAGGGCGAGAGGCTGCTGCCGGAAGGATCCTCAGCCAGCCGCGCCATACAGCCGCAGCGCAGCAGCAGCCATGGCGTGAGGAATCTTATCCAAGGTTATCAGGAGAAGGAACGCCTGGTATTTGAGCAGGATAGCATAAATGGGACGGTTGAATTGATTCCGCAGATGCTCATTTCTTATGGCAGGATAAATGTGGAATATAAAATTGGCGCCAAGAAGAAATATGTGCTCAAAAATACCCAGGTTTTTGCGGATGCCCTCAGGCGCGGGGACCTTGTCAAATATGGGAAGGAGCTGGAATTTTATCACACATTGGAAGCATTTACGCCGGGGAGCAGGCCTATGGCGGAGTTCCTCTTGCAGGATGCCAAAATGCGCGGCACAGTGAGGGAAAGGTGGGAGTATTATGGGAACAAGGGACGTTATGTGGAAATAAACGGCGGGAACATGGATAATTTCTTTGAGGCTGTTGGGGATATGGGATTTGCAGTGGCATTAGAGGCTGAACCCAAAAAGGAATACCATGTTATCCAGGAAGATTACCTGCCGCGATTAACGATCCAAGGGCAGGAGGGTGGTGTCACGCTTAAAACGGAGCCTTTGTTTTATTCGTACGGGAGGAAATGCGCATACTTATGGGCGGACGGCTGCGTGTATCAGATGGCATTGGATAAGGTGCAGGAAATTTTGCCTTTCTGGGAGCATCTTGATAAGTTCAAATATGAGGAATTTTTTGTGGGCAGGACAGAGCTTCCTGCCTTTTGCAAGGAACTTCTCCCGGTTTTGGAACGCCATTACCGGATAGGGCGGCAGCAGTTTGCGGAGCAGGATTTTCTGCCGCCGAAGCCGGAATATGAATTGTACCTGGACGCCCCGGACAGGCAGACGGTTACCTGTGAAATGTTTGCCATATATGGGGATAAGAAATATAATGTTTGTGATAAGCCCAGGGCGCTGGACAATCGGGACGAGCTGGAAGAACTCAAAACCAGACAGAAGGTGCAGCGTTGGTTTTCCAATACTGACCCACAGAAAAAGCAGATGGTGATTGTTGGTGATGAGGAAAAAATGTACCAGCTTTTGGCAAGGGGCATGGAAACCTTGTCGGGGATAGGGACCTTATATATTAGTGAAGAGTTGGGAGGGGTCCGTGTGAAGGAACCCCCGACAGTTTCTGTGGGGGTTTCCCTGAAAGAGGAATTATTGGAATTGACATTGGACAGCCCGCAAATGCCGCTGCCGGAACTGATGGAAGTTTTATCAGCCTATCGGCGCAGGCGCAAATTTTTCCGTCTCAAAAACGGTGATTTCCTTAGCCTGGAGGAGGATGGCATAGCCGTGCTCTCGCGGATTCAGCAGGGGACGGGGGTTTCCCAGAAAGAGCTGGCAAAGGGGAGCGTCCTCCTGCCCAAATACCGCGCGCTTTATCTTGATGGGCAGCTTCATGAGCAGCACGGTTTCCATGCGGCAAAGAGCAAAGGTTTCCGTGCGCTGATCCGCAATATGAAGACAGTGGAGGACAATGATTTTGAGGTTCCGGCTTCCCTGGACAGGGTGATGCGGGAATACCAAAAGCAAGGGTTCCTGTGGCTGAAAACATTGAAAACGAACGGTTTCGGCGGGATACTGGCGGATGATATGGGGCTGGGAAAGACCTTGCAGGTTATCGCATTTTTGTTGTCGGAATGGGAAGAAGGGATAAATACGCCCCAGTTTGCATTAGTTGTTTGCCCGGCTTCCCTTGTCTATAACTGGAAAAGTGAGATTGAGCGGTTTGCGCCAAGCCTCACGGCTGTCGCCGTTACAGGTTCGGCAAAAGAGCGCGGGAAGCTGATAGAAAGCGCGAGGGGAAAGGAAATCCTCATTACCTCCTATGATTTGCTGCGCCGTGACCTTGCCCATTATCAGGGATGCCATTTTGGTTATGAGGTGATTGATGAAGCGCAGTATATTAAGAACCAGGTTACCAAGGCCGCCAAGGCGGTAAAGGAAATCCGGGCGGGTTTTAAGGCCGCGCTGACTGGGACGCCTATAGAGAACAGGTTAAGCGAGCTGTGGAGTATTTTTGATTACCTGATGCCGGGGTTCCTTTTTCCATACAGCAGGTTTCGGGAAGAACTGGAAATTCCCATCGTTGCCAACCATGGGCAGGAAGAGACGAAGCGGCTGCAAAAAATGATCCGTCCCTTTGTGCTGCGCAGGCTGAAAAAAGATGTGTTAAAGGATTTGCCGGCTAAAATGGAAGAGGCCGTTTTTGCCAAAATGGAGGGTGAGCAGGAAAAGCTATACCACGCCCATGTGCAGCGTTTAAGGCTGATGCTGGAGGGGCAGTCCGAGGAGGAGTTTGCGGCCCAAAAGATTCAGGTTCTCTCTGAGCTAATGCGGCTTCGGCAGCTTTGCTGCGACCCGGCTTTAGTGTATGAGGATTACCATGCGGAATCGGCAAAGCTTATGATGTGTATGGAATTAATACGAAATGCCATTGAAAGCGGACACAAAATCCTCCTATTTTCCCAGTTTACGTCTATGCTTTCAAGGATACAGGAACGGCTGTTAGAAGCGCAGATTCCTTTCTTGATCCTCACCGGGGCAACCGGAAAGGAACGACGTGCCGCGCTGGTAGAAGAATTTCAGAAGGGAGAAGTTCCGGTGTTCTGCATTTCCTTAAAGGCTGGGGGGACAGGCTTGAACCTGACGGCGGCGGACCTGGTCATCCATTATGACCCCTGGTGGAATGTGGCGGTGCAGAACCAGGCCACAGACCGGGCGCACCGCATTGGGCAGAAGAACCCGGTGACCGTTTATAAGCTGATTGCCAAGGGGACGATTGAGGAAAACATCCTCAAATTGCAGGAAAAAAAGAGCCGTTTGGCCGAGGAGCTTTTGGGGAGAGGGGGCTTTGAGGGCGTAAAGCTTACGCGGGAAGAAATGTTGGAGCTGCTCTAGTCATGGGAGAGGAATATTTACCTAAGCGCCATCACAAACGTCGCCCCTCCCCCGGGGGTATCTTCCACCCATAATTTCCCTTTATGCATTTGTAAAATTTCCCAGGCAATGCACAGGCCAAGACCAAAGTGCTCCTTGTCTTTGTGCGATTTGTCACATCTGTAAAAGCGGTCAAATACCGCTTTTTTTTCTGTGTCAGGGATGCCGGCACCGTTGTCCGCAACCCGGAGGGTAAATTTATCCGTCGAGGCTTGCAGCGACAGACGGATGGAGCCGCCGGAGGGTGTGTAGCTTAAAGCGTTATCCAGTAAAATGGACAGCACCTGTTCGATACGCCCTTTGTCGCAGCGGCAGGGAGGGATGGACGTATCCGGCAGGTCAATATCCAGTGAGATATTTTTATCTTTTGCCAGGGGCTCAAATTTTTCATAGGCGGACAGCAGCAGGGTGTCTAGCTCCACATCAGATTTGCGCATGGAGAGGTGGGAGCTGTCAGCGTTTGAAAGGGCCAGCATATCGTCAATCAGGCGGCTCATGCGTTTTCCTTCCAACGCTATCGTACGAGCGAAACGCTCGGCGTCCGGCGGGGCGGCGTCTTTCATAGCGGAGAGCGCAGAGAGCATAACTGTCAGCGGGGAGCGCAGCTCGTGGGAGGCGGAAGCGATGAATTCCGTCTGTTTTCTGCGGTTTTCAATCAAAGGCAGGATCATGCGCCAGGTAAAGAACCAGAAGAAGATGGCAAGCAGCAGGATTCCGGCAATATCCGCGGCAGCAAAATACAGCCGTTGTGTGTAAAGCGTTTTTTGTAATTCTTCCAGGGAATGGAGGATGGCGATATTTAACACACCGCCGTTTTTGGGAAGCATGACAACAGCGGCGTAATAGGGCGTATCCCCGGAAGTGATTTCAAATTCCGCATGTGCGGAAAGTATCGACTGCGGGGTAATGGACGCCTCATAGATGAGGTACTCATCCTTTGCTTTTTCCCGTACCAATTCAAACAAAGGCTCCTTGGAGGGGAGCGGCTTGAGGCTCCCAAATGCCAGCCGGCTGCCGTTATCGAGGATATCCATCTCAAAGTGGGTGTCCAAATGGTACTGTGAAAGCCAGGCATGTGAGATGACAGACTGGCTTTCCAGATAATTGATAAGCATATTTACATTAACCTGAAAATCAGAAAAATAACGTTCCCTTGATTCTGCCTCCTGGAAGGACAGGCAGGCAAAGGACATAAAAATCAAAATGAGGCTGCTCACTACCGTGCATAGGAGCGTAAGCCGGATATGAAGCTTTTTAAACATCCCTTACCTCCAGTTGATACCCTACGCCTCGTACGGTTTTTAAGGCGGCCTTGCTTCCCACGCTTTTGAGGCGGCGGCGCAGGAAATAAATATAATTATCCAGATTACCTTCTTCTACTTCGGAGTCTGGGCCCCAAACCTTTGAGAGGAGGGAGGGCCTGGGTATGGTCTGCCTGGGGTTGCGCAGGAAAAATTCCAGCAAGTCGCCCTCCCGTGCGGAGAGGGAGCAGGAGCATTCACCGCAATATAACTTCTTTTGTCCTATGTCGAAAGTAAGGTCCCCATATTTTAAAGGTTTGCATCCTTCCCATTTCGGCGGTCGGCGCAGGATGCAGCGGATTCTGGCGAGCAATTCTTCATAATCAAACGGTTTCACAAGATAGTCGTCTGCGCCGCAGTCCAGCCCGGTAACCTTATCATTTAAAGCGCCTAACGCAGTGACAAAAATAATTGGCGTCGGGATATTTTTCTCCCGGGTAATTTTAAGGACGGAAATGCCGTCCAGCCCAGGCAGCATACGGTCAAGCAGAATCAAATCGTGCGCCTGCTGTTCGATAAAATGCAGCCCTTCTTCGCCGTCGTGGCATACGTCCGTATCAAAGCCGCTGCGCTCTAATTGGAAACGGAGTGTCTCGGCAAGGGACTTATCGTCTTCAATCACTAAAATTCGCATGGTTTTCAAACCTTTCTTTGTAATCGTGGGCATAATTCAAAAATTCCCCGAAACAAGCCCTAAGGAATTTTCCCAACAGTGTTGGGACCCTCCTTAGGACATATTCTACCATAGTAATCTCTAATTAATCTCTAAAATTATTTGTAATTTAGAGATTGGTTAGAGACTGCTGTGGTATCCTGTTTATTACAAGCCATACTTGGAAGATAGGAGGATGAGGATATGAAATGTAGGAGATGGAAAAGAGCGGCAGGGATGCTGCTTATGGTTGTATTGGTTTGCATAAGCCTTGCCGGGTGCAGCAAAGGCGGCGCAGGTGGAAGTGAGGCGCAAAGCAAAGGGGAAAGCAAAGAAGGCCAGGGCGGCGAGGAGCAGGCGCGTGGGCGTTTCCTGGAAGAAGAATTGGATATAGGGGGGACGTTTAGCAGTATTTATGATATGAGGGCGCAGGAAGATGGAAGGCTGCTCCTGATTGGTGAAAACGGCGTGACCCCAGGGGTTTGGGAGTTAAAGGCCGATGGCAAATCCTTCCAAAAGGCCTTTGATTTGCCGCAAGAAATGCAGTCTTCTGCAAACGGCTGGCTGAATCGTGCCGCCTTATCCCAGGACGGGCAGGTCGTATGTGCATTCGAGGAAAATGAAGATGATAACATCCATTCTGCGCTTTATCTTATTGATCAGGAGGGCAAGGCCAAGAAGGTTCCTTTTGAGCTTACGGAATTGATGGAAAATGAAAGCTGGGAAGGCGATGAGGACATGGCGAACCGGGTTGAGGATTTGCAATTTCCGGGCAATGGCTGGATTGTGCTTGAAGACAGCAACGGAACCATTTATCAGATAGATGCAGCGGATGGCAGTGTGAAATACAAGTATGAGATAGGTTTGGGCGCAGGCGGTTTTGAGGTATTTGCCATGGGGAATACATTGATTGTGCAGGAAGGGGAGCAGTTAACCCTTTATGATATGGAGACTGGGGAGCGCAAAGAATCGGAGGAGGCTTTGAGCAAAGGAGATTCAAAGGACGGCGGTTTTAGGCAGATGGATACGCTGGATGGCGGGGAGAGCGTTTATTGCCTTTCCAGTGGAGGGCTGTACCATTATAAATTTGGCGGCAGCGTCATGGAGCAGTTGATAGATGGAAGCATGAATTCCCTGGGGACGCCGGATTTCTATCCTTTTGCCATGGCAATGGCGGATGAACAGAACCTTCTGGTAGCTTCCTACGGAGATTATGATCGGGGAGGGATTGTCCTATATAAGTACGCCTATTCTGCGGACGCCCCTGCCAAGCCGGATAAAGAACTGAAATTGTATTCCCTCTATGACAATGAGGTGCTGCGCGACGCCATCAATCGTTTTCGGAAGGAGCATTCCGACATATTTGTGAATTACCAGGTGGCGCTTTCAAGGGACAATGCCCTGACGGTTTCTGATGCCTTAAAGACACTGACGACGGAAATTATGGCGGGCAATGGGCCGGATGTATTGTTGTTAGACGGCTTGCCAATACAGACGTATATTGACAAAGGCGTGCTGAAAGATTTAAGCCCTCTTTTAAAGGAGGCCGGGGGCAGTTACTTTGAAAATATCATCAATGCCTATCGGGATGGGCAGGGGCGTTTGTGCGCAGTCCCCTCAAGGTTTTTAATCCCTATGATCCAGGCGGGCAGCAAGTACTATACGCCAGGGGAGGATTTTAATGATTTTATGGAGCGCAAGGACACCATGGTGAATATGCGGCCGGCAAACGTGGTAGAAAAGTTCTGGTATACCTGCGGCGCGGCATGGAAGAAGGAAAATGGGACGCTGGATGAGGCGAAGGTTACAGAATTTCTGGTTAAGCTGAAAAATGGATACGGCGAATATGACAGCAGCATAGAGGAATACGACCAGGAGGGGCTGGAGAATATGTACCTTTCCAATGGGGATTATGAGCTGCTTACCGGGAATTGGCATACTAGTTTTGGGTTGTGCTCACACCGGGACTTTGGATTTGAGGCGGCGATCAATGAGAAAGTGGGAGACGGATGCATAGACCTTATGCCGGGGCAGGCGGACCATGTATTTGTCACCTACATGGTCCTGGGCATCAGCAGTAAAAGCGCTCAGCCTGAGGCAGCGGAGGAATTTGTCAAATATCTGCTCAGGTCTAAGGCGGCGCAGGGGATATATACGCAGATGAGCGGCTTCCCGGTAGAAAAAGAGGCGTTTCGCAGCGCGATAGACGGACACGCATATGAAAAAGAACAAAATCAGATTGCCAGCCACCTGGATGATGGGGAAGTTATTGAATATACCCAGGAACCTACGCCGGAAGAAGAAATTACGCGGATGACAGAGCTTGTGGAATCGCTGACAACTCCGTCTTTGCAGGATGATGTGATTAAGCAGGCGGTGGTCGAACAAGGGGTAAAAGTATTGAAAGGGGAACTTGCCCCTGAGGAGGGTGCGGCCGCCATCATACAAAAGGTAAACATTTATCTGGCTGAGTAGCCTCTATTTAATCTCTAAAAAATTTACCTGAAATTAGAGGGAGGTTAGAGAAACCTGTGTTATCGTTATCATTACCATATAGTAAGGAGGACACAACATGAAAGAGAGAAATTGGAGACGAGTGGCTGGGGCGCTGCTGGCGGCAGTAATGGTTTGCGCAAGCCTTTGCGGATGCGGCGAAAGCGGCGCGGGCGCAAATGGGAATGCGGCAGGCGCAGACGGAAATGCAGGCGATACAAATGGAAATGGCACACAGGCGGTTGGAGAACAGGCGATGGGGCGATTCCTGGAGGAGGAAGTGGACACAGGGGTTGTATTTGGCAATATTTATGATATGAAAAAACTGGAGGATGGAAGCCTGCGTATCGTCGGCTCAAATGGAGATGATGGAAAATCCGGGGTCTGGGACTCCAAAGACGGCGGGAAGACCTGGGAGAGTGTATATGATTTACCGGAAGAAGTGCAGGACCAGGAAAAGGGTTGGATGGATTATGCTGCGATATCCCCAAGCGGGCAGGTGGTGTGCGCGTTCAATGAAATTGCGTCTGGCGGCGTCCACCCGGCGCTTTATTTGTTGGATAAAGAGGGGAAAGCAAACAAGCTGCCCTTTGAGCTTCCGAAAGAGAATGAAGGGGGAAAGGGCGGCTCAGTGGTAAGCAAGTCCGTGGAGGTCCCGGTTGGCGATACCCAACAGCCCAATGAAGGAGAAGGGCAGCCAGAAGCAGAGCAGCCGGAAGCAGGAGAAGGAGAGTTAATGAATATCGTTACGGGTTTGCTGTTCCCTAGCAATGAATGGGTTGTGGCGCAGGATGGCGCTGGTACGGCCTATCAGGTAAATGTCTCGGACGGCAGCGTGAAATATACGTATGAGCTTGGCTCTGATACGAGCGCATTTCAAATATATGCAGTGGGAAATACCTTGATTGCGCAGGACGAGACACAAGTTATCTGCTACGATTTGCTGACCGGGGAACAGAAAGGCTCCGAGGAGGCATTGAGCAGGGGCGGTTCGGAAAACGGCATTTTCAGCGCAGTCGATACGCTGGATGGCGGTGAGAGCGCTTACTTCCTTTCCAGCGGCGGCCTGTACCATTATAAATTTGGCGGCAGCGTGATGGAGCAGTTAATAGATGGGAGCATGAATTCACTTGGCGCGCCCGCGTTTTATCCTATTGCGTTGGCGATGGCGGATGATCAGAACCTCCTGGTGGCTGCGAATGATACGAATTCGTCTTCTGCGACCGGGGTTTGTGTGTTGAAGTACACGTATTCCGCAGACACCCCGGCGAAACCGGATAAGGAATTGAAAATGTATTCGCTCTACGACAATAAGGAAATCCGCCAGTCCATCAGCCGTTTCCAGAAAGAGCATACGGATGTGTATGTCAATTACCAGGCGGCGCTTGCGAATGAAAGCGGCATGACAGTGTCCGATGCTTTAAAGATGCTGACGACGGAAATCATGGCGGGCAATGGGCCGGATGTCATGCTTTTGGACGGGATGCCAGTGGAAGACTATATAGAAAAAGGCGTGCTGAAGGATTTGGCAGCAGTGATAAAAGAGAGCGGCGGCAGTTATTTTGAGAATATCCTCAATGCATATCAGGATGCGCAGGGGCAGATGTGCGCAGCCCCGGCAAGGTTTATGGTCCCTATGATTCAGGCGGGCGGCGCGTATTTTACGCCGGGCGAGGATTTTGGCACATTTATGGAACGCAAGGATATTTTGGCAAATATGCAGCCGAAGACGGTGGTAGAAAAATTCTGGTATACCTGCGGCGCATCATGGCAGAAGGAAGATAAGACCCTGGACGAAACAAAGATTACGGAGTTCTTAACCAAGCTGAAAAATGCTTACGGGGAATATGACAGCAGCCTGGAAGATGAAAGGGTGAGCGTGGGGGTTACCATTGAAGGAGGCGGTACGGAAGAGATTAAGGATATCTATTTTTCACGAGGGGATTTTGACCTTGCTTTTGGAAGGATCAACACGAACTTCGGGCTGTACCGTGATATGGAATACGGGATGCAAAAGGCGGTGGATGAGAGGCTTGAAAATGGCAATATGGATTTGATGCCGGGGCAGGCGGACCATGTATTTGTGCCCACGATGGTGATGGGCATCAGCAGTAAGGCCGCACAGCCGGAAATGGCGGAGGAGTTTGTCAAATACCTGTTTTCAAAGGAGGCGCAGAAGATTTCGCAGTTCGGCGGTTTCCCGGTGGAGAAAGAAGCGTTTCGCAGCGCGATAGACGGACACCAATATGAAGGGAAAGAAAACCTGGTTTCCGTTGGCAGCAGCGGAGAAAACCTGGATGAGATCCTAGATTATGCCATGGAGCCAACTCCCGAAAAAGAGATTACGAAGATGACAGGGCTTGTGGAATCGCTAAAGACCCCATCTTTGCAGGATGATGTGATAAAAGAGGCGGTTGTGGAGCAGGGCGAAAAGGTGCTGAAAGGAGAGCAAAGCCCCGAGGCGGGCGCGGCTGCCATTATGCAGAAGGTGAATATATACCTGGCAGAGTGACCTACGGTTTGCCAGAAGGGAGGGCATATTATGAAATGTGGAAGGTGGAAACGGGTGATTGGGGCGCTGCTGGCGGTTGTGCTAATTTGTGCAAGCTTTAGCGGATGCGCCAAAAGCGGCGCGGGCGCAAATGGGGATGCGGGCGACGCAGCCGGAAGTAGCACACAGGCGTCTGGGCAACAGGCGCTGGGGTGTTTCCAAGAGGAGGAATTGGACACAGGAGTCGTATTCAGCAACATATATGATATGAAAAAACTGGAGGATGGGAGCCTGCGCATCGTCGGCACGGATGGGGGCAATGGGATATCTGGCGTCTGGGAGTCAAAAGACGGCGGGAAGACCTGGGGGAGCGTATATGAATTGCCGGACCAAGTGCAGAATTCAAAAAAGGGCTGGATGGAATATGCCGCGATATCCCCGGGCGGGCAGGTGGTATGCGCGTTCAATGAAAACACATCTGACGGTGCCCGCCCGGTGTTTTGGCTGGTGGATAAGGAAGGAAAAGCAAATAAGATGTCCTTCGAGCTTCCCCCCAAAAGAGGGGGGCAAGAAGAGGAGGGGCAGGGGCGCTTAGCGTCAATGAACCTTGTTATGGATTTGCTTTTCCCAAGCGATGAATGGGTTGTGCTGCAGGACGTCGCTGACGTGGTCTATCAGATCAATGTCTCGGACAGCAGCGTCAAGTACACGTATGAGCTTGGCCAAGACACAGGTGTATGTCAGATCCATGCCGTGGGAAATACGTTGATTGTGTCGTGGGAGGCACAGGTCATCTGCTATGATTTGCAGGCCGGGGAACGGAAAGGCTCCGAGGAGGCGTTGAGCAAGGGCAGTTCGGGAAACGGCGTTTTCAGCGCAGTCGATACGCTGGATGGTGGAAAGAGCGCCTATTTCCTTTCCAGAGGCGGCCTGTACCACTATAAATTTGGCGGCAGCGTGATGGAGCAATTGATGGATGGGAACAAGAATTCTCTGGGTTCGCCCTCGTTTTACCCCATTGCGTTGGCAATGGTGGATGAGCAGAACCTCCTGGTGGCCGCGAATGATACCAATTCATCTTCTGAGACCGAGGTTTGTGTGCTGAAATACACGTATTCTGAGGACGCCCCGGCGAAACCGGATAAGGAGCTGAAAATATATTCGTTTTATGACAATAAGGAGCTTCGCCAGTCCATCAGCCATTTCCAGAAAGAGCATAGCGATGTGTATGTCAATTACCAGGTGGCGCTTGCGGATGAAAGTGCTATGAAAGTGTCCGATGCTTTAAAGATGCTGACGACGGAAATCATGGCGGGCAATGGGCCGGATGTGCTGCTTTTGGACGGGATGCCGGTGGAGGGCTATATAGAAAAAGGCGTGCTGAAGGATTTGTCTTCGCTGTTAAAAGAGAATGGCGGCAGTTATTTTGAAAATATCCGTGGCGTTTACCAGGATGCGCAGGGGCGGGTGTGCGCAGCCCCGGCGAGGTTTATGGTCCCTATGATTCAGGCGGGCGGCGCGTATTATATGCCGGGCGAGGATTTCGACGCCTTTATGGAACGAAAAGGTACCATGGCAAATATGCAGCCGAAGATGGTAGTGGAAAAATTCTGGTATACCTGCGGCGCGTCATGGGTAAAGGAAGATAAAACCTTGGATGAATCAAAGATTACGGAATTTCTAACAAAGCTGAAAAATGCTTACGGTGAATATGACAGCAGCCTGGAAGGTGAAACGGAAGGCGGCGGTGTGGAAGAGATTGAGGATATTGATTTTTCCAGGGGGAATTTTAAACTGGCATATGGCAGAATCAATACGAACTTTGGGCTGTGCCGTGAACTGGAGTATGGACTACAAAAGGCGGTAGGCCAGAGGCTTGAAAATGGCAATATGGGCCTGATGCCGGGGCAGGCGGATCATGTATTTGTGCCCACGATGGTGATGGGCATAAGCAGTAAGGCTGCACAGCCGGAAATGGCGGAAGAGTTTGTCAAATACCTGTTTTCCCAGGAGGCGCAGAAGGTTTCGCAGTTAGGCGGTTTCCCGGTGGAGAAAGAGGCGTTCCACAGCGTGATAGACGGACATGAGTATGAGGGACAGGAGGCTTGCATGAGCATTGATGATGGGGACATAGATGAAAGGCTGGAGTGTCCGCTGGAGCCAACTCCTGAAAAAGAGATTACGAAGCTGACGGAGCTTGTGGAATCGCTAAAGACCCCATCCTTGCAGGATGGTGTGATAAAAGAGGCGGTTGTGGAGCAGGGCGAAAAGGTGCTGAAAGGAGAGCAAAGCCCCGAGGCGGGCGCGGCTGCCATTATGCGGAAGGTGAATATATATCTGGCAGAGTGATCTGTGGCTTGTCAGGAAGGAGGGAATATTTATGAAGTGTGGAAAATGGAGACGGGCGATAGGGCTGATTGCGGCAGCATCCTTAATCTGCTCTGGCTTTGCCGGGTGCAGCAAAGGCGGCGCAGGCAGCAGTGAGAATGACGCGCAGCCTGCCGGGGATCAGGCGGCAGGGCGTTTCCTGGAAGAGGAATTGGACACAGGGGTTAAATTCAAGGATATCTACGATGTGAGAAGGCAGGAGGATGGAAGCCTGCGTATCGTCGGCATGGAGGAAGACGCTGGGGATCCCGGCGTCTGGGAATCGACAGATGCTGGGGTAACCTGGAAGCGTTTATATAATTTGCCGACGCTAGTGCAAGATGGTGCAATTGGCTGGTGGAATGACGCCGCGGTATCACCTGGTGGGCAAATCGTAGGCGTGCGCATCGAAATGGCGTCTGATGGCAGCAGTGCCCGTTCGGGCCTTTATCTTGTGGACAGAGAGGGAAAGGCAGAGAAGATGCCTTTTGAGCTTCCAGGAGAGGAAGACGGCGGGAAAAAAGCGTCGGCGGGCGACGCTAAACAGCAGGAATCAGGTGGGAACGATATTATGAATTTACAGTTTCCAGGCAATGATTGGGTTGTAGTGCAAGACAGAACAGGGACAGTTTATCAGATCAATGTCTCAGACGGCAGCGTGAAACATACATATGGCCTTAATTCGTACATGAGTGCGTTTCCGCTGTATGTGGTGGGGAATACCCTGATTGCGCAGGGAAATGAACAGGTGCTCTGCTACGATTTACTGACCGGGGAACAGAGGTCATCTGAGGAGATTTTGAACCAGGTTTATTCGGAAAATGGTCCTTTCAGCGCAGTTGATACGCTGGATGGCGGAGAAAGCATTTATGCTCTTTCTGGTGACGGCCTATATCGCTATAAATTTGGCGGAAGCGTGATGGAACATATAATAGATGGCAGCGTGAATACGCTGGGAGCGCCGGCATTTTTTCCCATTGCTTTGGCGATGGTAGATGAACAGAACCTGCTGGTGGCGGCAAATGATATAAACGCATCCTCGGGGACAGGTGTCTGTGTAATGAAATACACTTATGCCGCAGATACACCAGCGAAACCGGATAAGGAACTGAAACTGTATTCCCTCTATGACAGCGCGGCTATCCGCCAGTGCATCAGCCGTTTTCAGAAAGAGCGTTCAGATGTATGCATCAATTTTCAGCCGGCGCTCTCCGAGGATAATGGGGTGACTGTTTCCGACGCCTTAAAGACGCTGACAACAGAAATCATGGTAGGCAATGGGCCGGATGTGCTGATTCTGGATGGCATGCCTGTGGAGGCCTATATAGAGAAAGGCGTGCTCAAAGAGCTGGGCGCGCTGCAAATAGAGGGCGGCAGTTATTTTGACAATATCCTTAACGCCTATTCGGGCGCGGAGGGGCAGAGGTACGCGTTACCTGCGAGGTTTAAGATTCCTATGATTCAGGCTGGAAGCAAGTATTTTTCACCTGGGGAAGATTTTAATGCTTTTATGGAGCGCAAAGACACTATGGTGAATATGCTGCCAAACGAGGTAGTGGAAAAGTTTTGGTATGTCTGCGGCGCATCATGGCAGAAGGAAGATAAGACCTTGGATGAATCAAAGGTTGCAGAATTTTTGACAAAGCTGAAAAATGCATATGGCGAATATGACGCGAACGTGGAAAATAATAGGATATCTCTTGTCACCACAGATAGGCAGGAAGGTACGGAAATAGTAAGCGATATAGATTTTTCCATGGGAAATATGAATTTGGCATTTGGAAAATGTAATACGAATTTTGGATTATATAAAGAGATGGATTATGGAATGCACAAAGCGATAAATGAAAAGCTGGAAGATGGCAATATGGATCTGATGCCGGGGCAGGCGAGCCATGTATTTGTGCCTGCTCTGGTGCTGGGCGTCAGCAGTAAGGGCAGGCAACCGGAAATAGCGGAGGAGTTTGTCAAATATCTGTTCTCCCAGGAGGCGCAGAAAATTAAGCAGTTCGGTGGTTTTCCGGTGGAGAAAGAATCGTTTTGTGAGATGATAGACGGGCATCAGTATGAAGGAAAGGACAGCACGTATTCTATTACCGTTGGGGGTGAAATATTTAAGTATTATAAGGCGCCTACGCCGCAAGAGGAAATTACAAAACTAACGGAGCTTGTGGAATCGCTGACCACCCCATCTTTGCAGGACGATGTCATAAAGGAGGTGGTCGTGGAGCAAGGCGAAAAGGTGCTGAAAGGAGAGCAAAGCCCCGAGGAGGGCGCGGCTGCCATCATGCGGAAAGTGAACATATACCTGGCAGAATAATATAGAAAGAATGGGTAGGATATGCAGAGGTTGAGGGCTTTATTTTCAAGGAAAAGGAAAAACCAAAAACATAATAAAAAGAAAAATATGCGAGGCTTCCTGTGGATATTGCCGAGCTTCCTGGGAGTCATGGTTTTCTATCTCCTGCCCTATGCGGACGTTGTGCGCCGCTCCTTTTTAGGGGCGGTTGACAACCGCTTTGTTGGGATAGAGAATTACAAGACAGTGCTGGGGAATACGGCATTTTTGCTTGCAGTCAAGAATACGCTCCTGTTTACCTTGCTCTGCATCCCTGTATTGATTATGGCTGCGCTTTTTTGTGCGGTAACCTTGTATAAGAGTAAATATGGAGGAATTATTAAGAGCGCGTTTTTGATGCCGATGGCGCTGCCCGCGGTTTCGGTAGCGTTGGTATGGCGGCTCCTCTTTCATTCGCAGGGGCTTTTAAACCATTGGCTTGACGGCATGGGCATTGCAGGGAATGACTGGATGAACACCGGGAGCGCCTTTTGGGTTTTGTTTCTCAGCTATATCTGGAAAAACCTTGGCTATGATATTGTCCTTTGGATGGCGGGCCTTGCGGGGATTTCCACGAATATCTACGAAGCGGCGCGGGTGGATGGGGCCGGGGAGCGGCAATGTTTTTTCTATATTACGCTGCCCAACCTCAAATCCTCGCTCTATACCATCACGGTTTTGTCATTCCTCAATTCCTTTAAGGTGTTTCGGGAAGCATACCTGGTTGCCGGGGACTATCCGCATGAGAGTATCTATATGATGCAGCATCTGTTCAATAACTGGTTCCGTGCGTTTTCCTTTGATAAAATGGCAGCGGCGGCAGTGTTGGAAAGCGTAGTGCTGCTGGCATTAATTTTGCTTTTGCAGAAAGCATGGGACAGCTAACGTTCATTCAGCTATAAGTTTGAATGGCAGGATACATTTGTAAGGATAAACAAGGGGGTGTGCCGGGCATGAAAGGATATTTTAAACAACAAAGGATAAAGGTGAGGGGCAGGCGGGCAGTTATTCATCCGGGGCGTATGCTGCTGCGGCTGTTTTTGGCGGCGCTGGCGGTTATCGTGCTGTACCCGATTGTATTTCTGGTTTCTGGCTCGCTGATGGGCAACGATGAGCTGGCAGGTTATTTGGGCGCCGTATTTTTAGGGAAAAGCGGATTTGCGGATTTCCCGTTGCTGCCCATGTTCCCGACGCTGCAGCATTATGTGGAATTGTCCCTGGATTCGCCGGAATTTTTCGTGATGTTCTGGAATTCTGTCAAGATTACATTTGGCGTCCTTATCGGGCAGTTCATTGTGGGGACGATGGCGGCGTGGGGGTTTGCCAAGTATGATTTCCCCTGGAAAAAAGGCTTTTTTTTACTCTATATGATATTGATGCTGCTGCCGTTCCAGGTGTTGATGCTTTCGGATTATCTGGTGCTGGATTTTTTTAACCTAACCGACAGCCTGTGGGGCATCATACTCCCCGGCGTATTTTCTACATTTCCGGTGTTTATTATGTACCGTTTTTTTGCAGAGATACCGGACAGCCTGATCGAGTCGGCAAAACTGGATGGGGCCAAAGACTGGCAGTTGTTTTTGTACCTGGCGCTGCCGATTGGTTCCTCCGGGATAATTGCTTGTATGGTATTGGGGTTTTTGGAATATTGGAGCCTGATTGAGCAGCCAATGACATTCCTCAAAGATAAGAGCCTGTACCCCTTGTCTATTTTCCTGCCGGATATTACAAACGTGGGCAAATCAGGCATGGCGTTTGCGGCGTCTGTGGTGACGTTCCTGCCGGCAGTATTGGTATTTCTGGGAGGGCAGGATTATCTGGAGCAGGGAATCATGGCGGGCGCTGTCAAGGAGTGACCAAGGTGAAAAAACATCGGTTGTGTTACACGTTTTTCCGCTAATCTGATATAGAAAGGAATTGCATATGGACAGGAAGAAAGTAATCAAACTATTCGGCGGTTTTCTGGCGGTAATGCTTATCTTTACAATTTTGTCCAGGGCGGTCAGCGGCGCTTCCATGGCGCGTGTGGAGACGGTAAGGATAGAGAACGGGGCGATTGAGCATAAGGTAAAGGCGAGCGGCAGGGTAGAGGCGGGGCAGGAGGCCGCCATATATACGAAGAGCGGCCAGCGGGTCAAAGAAATCTGCGTGCGCGAGGGGCAGTCCGTAGAGGCGGGGGAAGTGCTGTTTCGCTTGGACATGGAGGAACTGGAGGAACAAATCCTGGCAGCGCAGCAGGAATTAGAGAAGACAAAGCTGCAAAACCAAGACGCAGCCAACGCCAAGGCTTTTGAGCAGAGCAACCGGCAGACAGCCAAAAAGCGTGCACAGGAGGATTACAACCAGGCGGTATCGCAGGGGGATTCGACAGTGGCGGAGGCTAAGAGGGCATGGGAGCAAGCGCAGCAGGCCCTGCAGGATTTTATCAACAGCAGCGCGGCGGAAGGAAACGGCGAAGAGCCGGCTGGGGAGCTGGGTGGCAAGGATACAGAGGTGAAGCAAGGACAAGAGGGAGCGGAAGATGGAAGTTCACCCGCGCAAGGTACAACTGCCCCAGAGGATGGAGGCTCACCCGCACAAGGAACAAACGCTCCGGAAGCTGGGGGTTCCTCCAATCCGGGAAGCGATGGCTCGTCCGGACAGGGCAGCCAGGGGGCTTCGGGTGACAGCACGGCGGACAAGGAAGCTGAAAGGCAGGCGCTTGAGCAGGCAGCGGCGGAAGCCAAGGCGGCTTATGATGCGGCAGTCTCTTCGCGGACAGATAATATCCGTTCTGCGGTGAGGGCGATAGAAGACGCTGCCAAGCCTCAGAGCGCGGAGGACAGCACGCAGGAACAAAATGAGATTACAAGGCAGCAGCAGGATTTGGCATTAAACAAACTGCTTGCCCTAAAGAGCGCGCAGGGAGAAGTAAAGGCATCCATCAGCGGCGTCGTCAAGCAGATTTTGGTGAGCACCGGGGATTTTACGTCGGATGGCGCGGCCATGAGGATGGAAGATACCTCTAAGGGCGGCAGGATTGTGCTGTCAGTAGATAAATCCAACGAGAAATATGTCAGCAAGGGAAGCCCGGTGAAGCTGAAAGCTTTTGGCAGCAAAGATGAAATCAACGATTATACGGTTTCCAATGTGGCAGCGAATGAACAAGACGGCAATTTGCTGGATGTGGCCATTGATTTGCCTAAGGGGGTTTTGGAGCCTGGGATTATGGTGGACGCTGAGATTGCCCCCAAGTCGCAGAATTATTCCACGGTTCTCCCATTACAGGCATTGCATGAGGAGCAAAATGGATATTATGTGCTGGTGCTTGAGGAAGAGCAGGGGGTATTGGGGACAGAGCTGGTGGCGCGGCGATTGAACGTGGAGGTTGTGGATAAAAATGATACGGACGCGGCATTGGAGGAAGGTTTGCTGACAAGTGACCAGGAGATTATCAGCAGCTCTAGCAGGATGGTCCAGGAGGGCAGCAGGGTCAGGAGGACAGTGGAATGAAGATGAAAAAATATGCCAAATTTGCCATAGCCGCAGCTTTGGCAGGAGTAGGGATTTTCCTGTTTTATCTGTCCGCTGCCTCCTGGGGGCGGATGCTGCTGGCAAAAGACAGGGCGCTGTTGTATCTTTCGCAGCCCTTAAATGTTCAGGCCGCCGAAGAGGCGGTGGAAAAAAGCGGGGAAGAAAAGCAGACGGACGGCGGGCAGGAGGATGGGACAAAGACCATGCCCACGTTCTGTATCTGGGGGCAGAAAGACGCGGTGGAGATTGCTAACGCTAATTTACACAGAAGCGCCCAGGCGGACGCGATATTAATGTGCGGCAACCCGGAATTGCTGTTTGAGGACTGCCGCCTGCCTGGCAGCGAGGACAAGCAGGGCTGCCTGCTGGATGAGAAGGCTGCCTGGGAATTATTTGGAAGCAGTGAGGTGGTCGGCAAGGAGGTTTCCTATGAGGGGAAACCTTATTTCATAAGAAAGGTGATTCCGGGAAAGGAAGGGATTTTTGCATTCCAGGCTGGCAGCCTTTGGGGAAGCGGTAACATGGAGGGAGGACAGACAGAAAATGGGACGTATGGCGAGGAGCCGCAAGGGGAAGGGCAGCATGGCGGGGACGGCGTTTTAAATAGGATTACCATGCAAAAGCCAGAAGAAAAATCCCTGCAGGATTTGGCGGCCCTGTGGGACTATAAATATGGCGTATCTGCGGAAATCCTTGATTTGCAGCTTCTACGGGGCATCGGTGGGTTTTGCGTACTGCTTGTCCCTCTGACGTCCTGCGTTTATTTTCTTTGGTATCTTTGCCGCCAATACCGAAATCAGCAGCAGCTTGTGTGGAAGGCCGTTGTGGCGGCTTTGGGCCTGATGATGGCGGCTTGCTTTTTTGTCCTGCTAAAGGGCTATGTGCATATCCCCGATGATTATATCCCCACGCGCTGGTCGGATTTTTCTTTCTGGTCGCAGCTTTGGCGGCAGAAATGGGAAGCTCTAAGGATGCTTGGGCAGATGCCTAAGTCGACTTTAGATTCCGGCTGGATGGGGGCGTTTGCACAGACCCTTGGATGCGGGATTTTTGCGGAAATGGCAGTGTTGCCGTTAGGTTTTTTTTGCATGGACTTTACATCTGAGTTATGAGATACTTGCGCTGTAGCGATTCAAACATCAACCTGGAAAGTGGGTGATTGCATGACGGGCAAAGAAGTTGTAAATCTTATTCAAAAACTTGAAGCTGAGGGCATGTCAGCCGACAAGATCATTGAGATTATAAAATATGTTGAAACTGCCGAACTTAAAATAGAAACGAAATAACGAGGGAAATCAAATACCCCGCAGCAAGTTGACGGGGTATGCCTAGCTTGTTTTTAGCAAGACCACCCCAAGGGGCGGGGTATTTGACCCTCGCGGCATTCGCCAAATATCCGCGCAAGCGCGGCTGCTTGGCTCATTGCTCGCGGGAATAAATAGAGTATGCAGCATAAGCTTTGAATTTTAAAGCCAATGCTGCATATTTTTTGTCTTTTTTTAAGATAAAAAATAGTAAGATTTCCATTGACGTTAGGTGCTTAATGGTTTACAATATACCTAACAACAATTAAAAATATTAGTAGTAAATATAAAAATAAAGCAATTAATCCATAAAATAGTTTGGGAGGCATACATATGAGAAAATCTATTGCAATTAAGACGCTGCTGCGTGCCCCGGCAAAGGCGGTAGTGACGTTCCTGCTGATCGCGGCGGCTTCCTTCGCCTTGTTTTCCAGGGTCACGGATTATGCGGTCACCACGCGGGAATCGGCAAAGGCCGAGAGCTTTTACCACGGGGTTGCCGCCCTCGATAACAGTACGCCGCCGATGGGAGAATATTACCTGGAACCTAAGCCCTGGCCCTCAGAGGGGCAATTGGAGAAAATCACATCCCTGCCCGGCGTTACCTTGACAGACATGAGGTATACCACGGACGGGCTTATCGAGGATTATAAACGCGTGATTGACCAGGACTCTTCTGGCGTGGATGGGGAATTTGTAGCGGAAGGCACTTATGAAGGGTATGAGGAGTATGGGGAGGCTCCGTATATCAGGCTGTATTTACAGTTTAGCGACGTCAAGGTGCATGTGGGTGAAATTAACATTGATACCCGTTTTCCCACAAAGGTAGGGGTCAACCTTTCAGAAGAGATGAAAGAGTATTACAAGCCGTATTCCCGCTCATACTTTGATGAAATGAAGAAGGGGGGCAGGTTTTTGATTGTCGGCACCTATAGTGAAAGGGTCGGGGCAGGGCTTAACCTGGATTTGTGGAGCTATTCTCCGGAAGAGAGCTTGCTTCCAATAGACGGGCTGGGGGAAGGCTATCTGGAGACGGAGGAGTTCGCCAGGTATAAGGGGCTGATTGAAGCAAGGGAACAGGGTATTGCCAGCTATGATATCGTGTATACCTCGGATATGCGTGCGATTCCCTATGTGAATGAGCGCAAAATGGTTGTCTCCGAAGGGCGGCCCCTGACGTCCAAGGACAGGGACGTCTGTGTCGTGAGCGAGCAGTTTATGGAGACCTATGGGCTGTCCATAGGCGATAAGCTGCATATAGAGCTTGGCGACCGGCTGCTGAGAGGGCAGGGGGTTGCCGGCACGCGTCCCAAGTCTTTGGAGACTATGGCTCATTTCATTGCCTCCGCAGACCTTGAAATCATTGGAAGTTACCGTTTCACCAACGACTGGTATGAACGGCTTAAGGAGTATGAGTGGAGTTATGGTCCGGGCACAGTTTTTGTGCACTCTTCGCTCCTGCCGGTGGAGGTTCCCAAGGATCATGAAACCTTGATGGGCGACTACAGTATCTATATTGAAGACCCCAATGACATAGGGGCGTTTCAGGAGGCGGCAGAACAGTTAGCGGCAGATATGGGCCTGGGTCTGCGTTTCTCGGACGGCGGCTGGTACGGCATGAAAGACAATTTTGAGATAGGTTCGCTGGCTTCGTTTTTGACCACCGTGCTGTACATACTTGGTGCTGCGTTGGCGCTGCTCCTTGCCGTGTATCTGTATATTGGCAGGAACAGGAATTCATATGCCATTATGCGGACATTGGGGGTTCCTGCAAGGAGGGCGCAAAGCACGCTTACACTGCCCTTCTATCTCCTGTCAGCGGTTTCGATGGCAGTTGGCGGCATAACAGGGCTTTCTTACGCTTCCTACACGGCAGGGAAAACGCTTGCCAATATGTCGGGCGGCAACGCGCCCGAAGGTTATGTCTATGTCTTGGATGCGGCGATTCCGGCTGGCGTGGTGGCGCTTTGCCTGGTTTGTGAGTGGCTGTTTATTGCCTTTGTGACAATTATCTTCCTGCGAAGCATGAAGAAAATGTCCCCGCTGGACTTGCTTCAGGAGGGCAAGGGAGGCGTAAGCATGGCGAAAAGGGCTGGGATATGGCGCCATCCCTTTGCCGGGCGTGCAAAGATTATTGTGGACACAGCCCCTATCCCGAAGGGGCTTGACATGGAAAAACTTTCCATGCTGGGATCGGCGGGCGCAGCCGATGTATATTCAGGGGAGGCAAAGCCCATATCCGGGAAATACAGCGCGCTTCGGCAGGTAAGCGCCTATATTATGCGCCATATGAAGCGGGGCGTTGGCAAGACGGCGGTTTCCCTGGCGCTTACGGTTGTGCTGGCCGCTGGGATTGGCACATTTGTGCTGGCGAGGCTTTCTTACCAGGAGGCCTACCGGGATCTTGACGTAAAAGGCAGGGCACTGCAGTTTTCTTCTTCTTACGTCATGGATTTGATGAAATCGGATTTGATAGAGGACATTTATTACTATAATAAGTTTAGCGTGCGCGTGAATGGCGTCGGGATCTTAAGCCCCATATCCTTCACCAATAACCTTGACCGTTATCTGCCAGGAGGATACTCCGTTACTTATGGGGAGGGGTATGACAGCTCCATCTTTGAAGGGACGGGGCCGGTATGCCTGGTAGGGCAGGCGCTTGCCAAGAAAATCGGCGTCAAACCGGGTGATGAGATAAAGCTGATGTCAGAGGACCTGTATTCTTTTATGCCAGAGGTATATGAAGCGGACAAACTTGAGTTTGCAGTCGAGCGGGCGGGCAAGCCATATAAGGTAGTGGGCATCCTGGAATCAGAGGACCCAGATATGGCCGCCGGTATTTTCGCAGCCATCAACCAGGTGGCGGAAAACCTCTACAGCCAGCCGTTCCCGGTCGATTACTGTGAATTTACGTTGGCGGACAATGAGAAGGTTGTGGAGCTGAACGGCCTGTTGGAGGAACAGAAGAGCAAGGGCATCCAGTACTCCCCGCTGGCATCTTACCATATCAACTCAGATTTGTTTGAGAATACGAAACGGGTGCTGAATTTGTTGGAGTCGTTGTTCCCCATCGCCGTGGCGGCGGCAGCGCTTATCGGCCTGTTTGGCCCGGGGCTAGTCATCCTGCAGTCGGCCAAGGAGGCGGCGTTTTTGCGTATCTTAGGCGTTACGAAAAAGCGGGCAAGGTGCATGCTGGTGTTTGAACAGGTTGTGCTTAGCGTCGTGGGCATTGCGCTTGTTGCCGTAGCGCTTGCCGCGTCCAGCCAGGGCTTGTTTGCGAGGGGCATAGGGACGCTGGCGTTTTGTTGGGGATTCTATTTCCTGGGATGCATCTGCGGCGCGTCGGTGGCTGCCGTGCAGGTGACCCGGCATAAAGCCCTGGAGTTGCTGCAGGTGAAGGAATAGCATATTTTTCAGGGAAAATGATAGGGATGCATATCCCTCTTACATAAAAAATGAGAAAACAGAAAGAGGTGTATCTATGAGAAAATCAATTGCGCTAAAAACACTTTTGCGTTCTCCGGCGAAGACGATACTGACGTTCCTCTTGGTAGCGGCGGCTTCGTTCGCCCTTTTTTCCAGGGTCACGGATTATGCGGTCACCACACGGGAATCGGCGAAGGCGGAGAGCTTTTATTATGGCGTTGCCGCCTTAGACAACAGTTCCCCGATGATAGGCTATTATATTCCGGACCCCAAGCCCTGGCCGACAGAGGAGCAGCTCAAAGAGTTTTCTTCGCTGCCCGGCGTTACGCTGGCCGATGCAAGGCATAGCACGACGGGGCTGGTTGAGGACTATAAGCGCATCATAGACCCGGACTGCCATTACGACTCGTCAAATTTCGTGCTGGAGGGTACGTACGTGGGGTATGAGGAGTACGGGGAGGAGCCTTATGTCAGGAGGCTTTTAAACTTTGACGACGTCAAGGTCCATGCGGGGCAGGTTCGGATTGACCCCCGCCATCCGCTTCAGATAACGGTCAACTTTGCGGAAGAACTGGCCGTTGATTATAAGCAGCCATATTCGCGGGAATTTTTTGACGACCTAAAAGAAGGGGGGAGGTTCCTCGTCTATGGCATTTACAGTGAAGGCACCGGCGCGGCCCTTGAGCTGTATTTATGGGATTATACGCCGGAAGAGAGCATACGCCCGGTAGACGGGCTTTCGGATGATTACCTGGAGACGGAGGAGTTTGCCTGGTATAAAGAAAGGGTTGAGGAACTGAAGTATAGCTATATGGCCTATGACATGGTGTATACCTCGGACATGCGGGCGATCCCCTATGTGAATGAGCACAAGCTGGTAATTTCTGAGGGGCGCCCCCTGACCGCAAAGGACACGGAGGGCTGTGTCGTAAGCGAACTCTTCTTAAAGGAATATGGGCTGTCTGTAGGGGACAAGCTGCACATTCAGTTGGGCGACCGAAGACAAGGGACTGTTGGGAGGGCAGCCACAGGGAGCGTGGATCAGGATGACTTGAATCAACACTTCACGCCGGTAGAGCTGGAAATTATTGGCGCTTACCGCTTTACCAATGACGAGAATGAACGCTACACGAATGAGTATATGTGGTCGTATGGCCCGGCAAGCATTTTTGTGCCGCTTTCCCTGTCGCCGGTGGAGGTCCCGGAGGGGAAAGAGCGGCTTATGGGCGAATACAGCGTCTTTATTGAAGATCCGCATGACATAGAAGCGTTTCTGGAAGCTGCGGAACCGCTGGCTGCGGACATGAGCTTGGGGCTGCGGTTCTCGGATGGGGGCTGGTCGAATATGGAGGACCATTTCCAGACTGGTTCGCTGGCGTCGTTTTTGACTACCGTGCTGTATGTGCTTGGCTCTGCGCTGGCTTTGCTGCTTGCCGTGTACCTCTATATTGGCAGGAACAGGAAATCATACGCCGTCATGCGGACGCTGGGTGTCCCCGGCAGGAAGGCGGGGAGCTCGCTGGCGCTGCCTTTTGGCATACTGTCGGCGATTGCAATGGCGGTCGGCGGCTTGGCAGGGCTTTTCTATGCCTCCTACACGGCGGCTAAAACGCTTGCAGGCATGTCGGACAGCTCTGCACCAGAAGGGTATTCTTATGTCCTCAATGCGGCGCTTCCGCTGGGCGTGGTGGTTATCTGCCTGGTTGGCGAGCTGATATTTATCTTAGTGGCGACGCTGCTTTTCCTGCGGAAAATGAAGAACGCCTCCCCGCTGGAATTGCTGCAGGAGGGAACTGCAAAAAAGACAGGGGTTTTGCCTAATCCCTTTGCGGCGGCTAAGTATACGCCGCAGGTTGCCGACACGGCGCCTGTCCCCCGGGGGGCTGACATGGCGAAGATTTCAAAGGCCTTCGGGGCGCCTGGCGCCCAGGCAGGGAGCAAGGATATGGCGCGTGGGAAATACAAAGCGCCCAGGCAGGTCGGGGACTACATCCTGCGCCATATGAAGCGGGGCGTCGGCAAAACGGCGGTTTCCTTTGTGCTCACCGTTGTGTTGGCTGCCGGGCTTGGCATGTTCGTGCTGGCGAGGCTCTCCTATCAGGAGACAGCCCGCGAGGTTGACGTCAAGGGCAGGGCGATGATGTTTACTTCCGATAAGGTTGTGGAAATGTCCAATTCAGGCCTGCTTGAGGATATCTATTATTACAGCAAGTTCAGCGTGCGCGTAAACGGCGTGGGGAAGTTAAGCCCGATAACGTTTACTAATGATTTTGACCGTTTTTTGATTGACGATTATACGATCGATTACCTGGAAGGGTATGACGTCTCTGTGTTTGAAGGCAGCGGGCCGGTGTGCCTGGTAGGGCAGACGCTGGCGGAGGAGCTTGGCGTTAAATTAGGTGAGGAGGTCACGTTGATCTCGGAGGATTTGTATTCTTTCATGCCGCAGATTTATGAAGAGGATGAGCTTGAGTTTGCCATTGAGCGGGCAGGGAAAGCATTTAAGGTAGTGGGCATCCTCAAATCGGTGGACAAGGATATCAACGCGGGTATTTACGGGGCTATCAACCAGGCGGCGGAGAACCTCTACAGCCAGCCTTACTCGGTGGACTATTGCGAGTTTACGCTTGCGGACAATAAGGACCTTGCCGAGGTGGAAGAACGGATGGAGGAATGGAGGAATAAAAGCATACAATATTCACCGCTGGCTACCTACCACGTAGATGCGGAAGCCTTAGAGAACGCCAAGCGCATCCGCAACCTGCTGGAGTCACTGTTCCCTATCGCCGTGGCGGCGGCAGTGTTGATTGGCCTGTTTGGGCCGGGGCTTGTGATCCTGCAGTCGGCGCAGGAAGCGGCGTTTTTGCGGATACTCGGCGTCACAAAGAAACGTGCCAGGTGTATGCTGGTGTTTGAACAGCTTGCGCTAAGCATAATTGGCATCGCGCTTGTGGCTGGGGCGCTTGCCCTGTTTCGCCCGGGGCTGTTTCTAAGAAGCACGCAGACGCTTGCGTTTTGTTGGCTGTTATATTTCCTGGGCTGTATTTTAGGGGCGTTTGTGGCGTCCGTGCAGGTCACCAGGCACAAGGTTTTGGAATTGCTGCAGGTGAAAGGCTAAGAACGGGCAAAGCACGAAAGGTCCCTGTCGGCGCTGCGGGAGCTTTGGCTGACCGTGGGCACCGTATAGAAAAATATAAGAAAGTACAGAGAGGTATGCTTATGAGAAAATCCACAGCATTAAAGACAATCTTCCGTTCTCCGGTAAAGACAATGCTGACGTTTTTGCTGATAGCGGCGGCTTCGTTTGCGTTGTTTTCTAGGGTTACGGATTATGCGGTTACTACGCGGGAATCAGCGAAGGCTGAGAGCTTTTATTACGGCGTTGCCGCTTTGGACAACAGCACGCCGCCGATGGGCTATTATGACCTGTCCCCCAAGCCCTGGCCGTCAGAAGAGCAGATAGGGAAATTCACTTCGCTGCCTGGCGTTACGCTGGCAGATACAAGGTATACGACGGATGGGTTTATCGAGGGCTGTAAGCGTGTTATAGACCCGGAAGGTTCCTTGGAGGAAGGGGAATTCCTCCTGGAGGGCACTTATGACGGGTATGAAGATTACAGTTCTGGCAACCGGTATATCACATTCCGTGACGTCAAGGTCTATGCTGGGGACCTTCAGTTCGATCCGGAAAAGCCGTTGCAGATAGCGACCGGAACTGCGGAATTTTGCAGGCACGACTATCCCCGGACATTTTTTGAGGGGCTGAAAAAGGGGAGCCGATGCTTTGTTGTCGGGACTTACAGCGAGCGTTCCGGGACCTCCTTTGAGCTTGGCTCTTTTTTGTACCAGTACATGAACCCGGACGTTGAGTTTTTGACTGTGATAGACGGGTTGGGGGAAGATTACCTGGACACCGAGGACTTTGCCTGGTATAAAAAGATGATAGAGGCAAGGAACCAAAGCCTGTCGGCATATGACATTGTGTATACCAAAGATATGCGGGCGGTTCCCTATGTCAATGAGCGCAGGATGGTTGTCACGGAAGGGCGCCCATTGACGGCAAGGGATTCAGGCGCCTGCGTGGTGAGCGAGGACTTTCTTAAGGCGTCCGGGATGTCCGTGGGCGACAAGATCCACATAGGGCTTGGCGACAAGCTGTTGATGGGACAGGGAGCGTCGGGGGCAAGGGTTCGCCTGCCGGAAGAAATCTCGCAGGTGAAAAGCTATGCAGACCTTGAAATCATTGGCACTTACCGATTCACCAACGAGTGGGACGAACGCCGTCGTGAGACTGACTGGAGTTATGGGCCGGCGACAATCTTTGTGCCGTCTTCGCTTTTGCCGGTGGAAGTCCCCGAGGACCATGAGATACTTATGGGCGATTTCAGCGTTTTTATTGAAGATCCCCATGATATCCAGGAGTTTCGTCAGGCGGCCGAGCCGCTGGCTGCAGATCTGAGCCTGGGCCTGCGCTTTTCGGACGGGGGTTGGTCAGCGATGAAAGATAATTTTCAGACGGGCTCGCTGGCGTCCCTCCTGACAACAGCGCTGTATGTGCTAGGGGCTGCGCTTGCCTTGCTCCTTGCCGTGTACCTTTACATTGGCAGGAATAAGAAATCATATGCCATCATGCGGACATTGGGCGTCCCTGGCGGGAAAGCAGGCAGGACGCTTGCCCTGCCTTTTGGCATTTTGTCGGCTGTCGCCATGCTGGCAGGCGGCCTTACAGGGCTTTACTACGCTTCCTATACGGCGGCAAAAACGCTGGCAGGCATGTCGGACAACAATGCCCCGGAGGGTTATTCCTATGTCCTTAGCGGAGAGCTTCCGATGGGCGTGGTCATTCTCTGCCTGGCTTGCGAACTGTTATTTATCTTAAGTGCCACGCTGCTCTTCTTGCGTAATATGAAGAAAACGCCTCCGCTGGAACTATTGCAGGAAGGTGCGCGAGGGACGGATGCGGCTAAAAAGGCAGGTATTTTGCAGGTGAATTTTGGAGCTGCAAAACATATGCCGGAGATTGTAGACACAGCGCCAGTCCCCCGTGGGCTGGATATCGCCAGGCTGTCCGTTTTGGAGCTTGGGGGTGACCTCCATGCAAAATCAGCGCATGGCAGGTACAGCGCGCTGCGCCAAGTGGGCGGTTATGTCCTGCGCCATATGAGGCGGGGGCTTGGCAAAACGGCTGTTTCCCTGCTCCTTGCAGTTGTGCTGGCGGCAGGGCTTGGCATGTTCGTGCTGGCGAAAGTTTCCTATCAGGAGGCATACAGGGATCTTGAGGTCAAAGGCAGGGCAATGATGTTTAACTCAACGAAGGTCATGGAGCTGGCGAAATCGGATTTGGTAAAAGACGTCTATTTCTATAATAAATTCAGCGTGCGTGTGAATGGCGTCGGGGTATTAAGCCCTATTTCGTTTACCAATGATTTCGACCGTTACCTGATTGACGATTTCACGGTCTCTTACGCGGATGGGTATGGCGCTTCCGTTTTTGAGGGCACAGGCCCGGTATGCCTGGTGGGGAAGACGTTGGCCAAGGAGCTTAACATCCATGCAGGTGATGAGATAAAGTTGATGTCGGAGGACTTATATTCATTCATGCCGCAGGTGTATGAGGAGGATGAGCTGGAGTTTGCTATTGACCGTGCAGGGAAGCCGTTTAAGGTGGCGGGCATCCTCGAATCTGAGGATGCAGATACGAACGCCGGGATTTTTGCAGCGATTAATGAGGCGGCGGAAAACCTCTACAGCCAGCCCTTCCCGGTTAATTATTGTGAATTCACATTGACGGACAACAATAAGGTTACGGAGCTGAACAGCTTATTAGAGGAGAAGAAAAGCACAGGTATTCAGTATTCGCCGCAGGCGACTTACCATGTTGACGCAGATTTGTTTGAGAACACGAAGCGCATGTGCAATCTGTTGGAATCGCTGTTCCCTATTGCTGTGGCGGCGGCAGCGCTGATTGGCTTGTTTGGACCTGGGCTGGTTATTTTGCAGTCGGTACAGGAAGCGGCTTTCCTGCGCATCCTTGGCGTTACCAAAAAGCGTGCGCGGTGTATGCTGGTGCTTGAGCAGATGCTCCTGTGCGTGGCAGGGATGCTCCTTGTGGCAGGGGGGCTGCTGGCGTTTAGCCCGGGGTTATTTATGAGAAGCCTGGAAGCTTTAGCTTTCTGTTGGCTGTTATATTTCCTTGGCTGTGCCTGCGGTGCGTTTGCGGCGTCGGTGCAGGTGACAAGGCTAAAGGTCATGGAACTGCTGCAGGTGAAGGAGTAAAAATATTTATATTGACTTGGCTCGCTTGTGATTATATACTATAGTAAACACCAAAATAATTTGTCGTTTGCGATATATAGATTTGTAATAGAAAGAAATGGAAGAGATAATTATGGCAAAAAGAGAGAAGCACTTAACAGGCAGTGAAGAAGATTTAATGGAGATGTTTTGGGAAAGCAAAGATCCTCTGACGAGTGTTGAAATCATGGATATCTCTGCTGACCGTTCCTGGAATGGGAATTATATACATATTATGCTGCGCTCACTGTTAAAAAAGGGCATGATAAAGGTCTGCGGCACCAAGCGGTGCGGAACGCAGTATGCAAGGCAGTTTATCCCTGCGGTGACCAGGGAGCAGTACGCGGCCAAGCTGGTTATGTCTAAGGGCATTGGGAGCAATTCCATTGCCGCGGTCACGGTGGCTATGGTGAATGAGGCCGGTGCGGGAGACGGCAAAGGGCTTGTGAAGCAGTTAGAGGAAATTATTGAGGAGCTTAAGAATTCGGAACCAGAGGAGCTATAAATATGCAGATTACGCTTTTTTCTTTATTGATGTCTGTGGTATGGAGCAGCGTTTTGGCAGCGTTTAATTATTTCTGCCGCAAAAAACATTTTTTTATCAGGCAGCTTGGGGTTACCAATGTGCTGTGTCTGTACTTGTTTTCCGTTGTGCGTATGCTGGTTCCCTATGAATTTTCCTTTACCAGGCAGATTCCATCCAGTGAGGTTTTCAGCGGTTTATACAACAATGTGGGCATAGGCAGGCTCGTTCCAGCACGGGTATCGTTCCTGCCGGCGCTGGCTGTTATCTGGGCGCTTGTGTCCGCGTTCCTTATCATACGTTTCATTTGCCAGTATATGCGGGCGATGGAGGAAATTTCTTCGTACAGTATCCGCGAGGATGAACAATGTAAGCGGGTATTTAACCGTGTCCTCAACGCCAGCGCGAAGCAGTTAGACATTACGATACGCCGCAGCAGCCATATAAGCATCCCTATGGGTGCGGGGATTTTCCGTAAAACAATTATTTTACCGGATGAGGAATATAGTGATTTGGAGCTTTATTATATCCTGCGGCATGAATATACGCATTTCCAAAACGGGGACCTGGTTATAAAAGCATTCATACATGCCTATTGGTGCCTGTTCTGGTGGAACCCGGCGATTTACCTGCTGAAAAGGGATTTGGCGCAAGTATTGGAGATAAAATGCGATTTAGATGTGACAAACCATATGGCAAGCAGGAAAAAGGCGGAGTATTTGGCGACGATAGTGGCAATGCTCAAGAATGCGGAGGCAAACAGGCAGGCAAAGGCGTTTTATGGGACGACGGCGCTTGTCGCAAAGAATTATGAAGCGGAAATTATTGAACGGTTTAAGATTGTATCTGCCAGCCGGGGGCATAAAAGGAGGAACCTGGTGTTTACAGGGTCTTGGTTCCTGGTATTTGCCATGCTGGTATTTGCCTCCTATTCGTTTGTTATCCGACCGGATTGCGAGATACAGGCAGGGGTACAGATGCAGGACTCCAAGGCACAGGAACCCGCTGGGAATACCTATCGGATAAAATGTGTGGACGGCACTTATTATGTCTATTTTCAATAGGTTATAACAGTTCAGCCAGCCGGATAAATCGGGGAAAATCGTGCTTGCACGAATTTTACACGATTCATCTCGGCTGAGGGAACGCCATTTCATGAGCAAAGTTAGTATTTGGCATGAGGAGGGACCCACGAAGTGGGAGGAGTCCTGATGCCTAGTAGCTATTTTCTCAAAATGAGAAGTAAGCAGCGGGAAAGTGCCGTAGGCACCTTTGCGAATGGCGTTAGCTGAACTATTACAGTATGTTAAGGCAACAGGAGGGTAAGGGTTGAAAAGCAAGGGTTCATGGATTATCATAATCGTCATGCTGATGGGCCTTGTCATCGGTACGGTTATCGGAAGTTATTGCAGCGGCATTTCGGCATTGAGCTGGCTGGATTATGGGCAGGTGTTTGGCATTACCACGCCCCTGGTGCTGGATTTGGGGGTGTTTGTGCTCACGCTGGGGCTGACGGTTAAGATTAATATCGCAAGCATTATCGGAATTGTCATTTCCTTTATTATCTACCGGCTTTTAGCCCGGTAGGGAGAAAACAAGTGGTTCTAATGTTGGCAGCGGCAGGGCGTAAGCCCTGCCGCTAAGTTTTTTATCTTATAGGATAAAAATAGTATGCGCACTCGCACAAGGGGAAAATATTGCTTCGCAATTGTGCTCGGCGCGTCAAAGTGTGCAAGGTCTACGCTTCGCTTCGGTCCGCGCTAAACGGACATCCACTGGATGTCCAGCCAATCATGAATGAGGGGTAGGGGAGCTGAAGTGGACTTGCCCA
>CATLBW010000010.1 GCA_949879775.1 uncultured Lachnospiraceae bacterium | reverse complement strand
TTCAGCCCGTGTGACTGGCTTATTCCAGTCTCAGACTACTATGGGACTGCTGACTGCCTGTACCTTCATCGCCCTGTACGGCTCCAATACAGGCTCTCAAACGTTCCTAAATCTCTATCCTTTTGCACATTTAACTGCTTGAAGACCTTAGGCTGCTACCTTACACCGTAGGGACAAATACACTTTGAATCATAGTTGCCGTGTATTCTGCATGGTATTCCAACCATACAGGAATGTACCGAAAAACCAGCGGCACATTCTTCCCTAATCTTTCACCCTTTCGGATGCCCTTTTCTCTTACGATGCTGCATAGCTTATTCTGCGTGTAACCATAGTCTTCGGAAGACCGCACTATATATTCCATATCCAATAAGGACTTAGGACATCAAGTTACGACTTCTTCACGCTTTATACGTGGACGGATACAGCCGCCCCGCATAGTGAAGTATTATCCCGCACACCGCCTACGGCTTTGATATGCCATCATCAGCGTTGATTCCGTGTGGCAAGGGTACTTCCCCCTTGATTTCGAGATTTAAGTTCTGACAGCTCATTCTTATTTCTAAGTGATTTCTGCCGGTCGTTTTCGGTCAGTTTATCAGACTGTCCTTGTGCGACAACGTTTCGCACGATTTTTGTATAGGTCCGATTCGTCCACAAACATCATGTCAACGCCCAGTTCTTCAAATGTGACAACATCATCTTTACGGTTATTGGCTTGCAGCTTCTCAAGGCGGGCTTCGAGACTTTTCTTCGTGCGTTCGAGCTGCTTGACGGTAAAGCGTTCCTTATTTTTGGCTTTCACTTCCCGGATGCCTGCCGTGATTTCGCCAATCTGTTCCTGCAATAACCGTTCCTGCCGCTCCATGCTTACCGGGATTCGCTCAAACTGGGAATGCCCGATGATGACCGCGTCAATGTCGCTGGTTGCAATCCTTGCGCAGAACTTCTTGCGGTTACTGGTTTCAAAATCTTTCTTTGTAGTCACAAGGATATTGGCGGCAGGGTACAGCCTCAAGAATTCAGCAGCCATCTGTTCTGTTAAATGGTTTGGAACAACGAATATGGATTTGTGGCACAGTCCCAGCCGTTTCGATTCCATAGCGGCGGCAATCATCTCGAAGCTCTTTCCAGCCCCGACTTCGTGCGCCAGCAGGGTGTTCCCGCCGTAAAGCACATGGGCGATTGCATTTACCTGATGTGGCTGTAACTGGATTTCAGGGTTAATCCCAGAGAATACGATATGGCTTCCGTCATATTCCCTTGGGCGGGTGTTGTTCATGGTCTCATTATAATAATGGACGAGTGTCTGGCGGCGTTCTGGTTCTTTAAATATCCAGTCTTTAAAAGCATCCTTTAGAGCCTGCTGCTTTTGCTGGGCAAGCGTGGTCTGCTTTGGGTTCAAGATGCGCTTTTCTTTGCCGTCTTCATCTTCCACGGTATCGTAAATGCGGACATCCCGGAGGTTTAAAGAATCTTCAAGGATGCGGTAAGCGTTTGCCCGGTCAGTGCCATATGTGGTATAGGCGGTGACGTCATTGCTGGGGGCGGAGTTTTTATTTGTGACGCACCATTCCGCTGTAAATTTTGAATAATTGACGGTGATTCTATTCCGTAAATAGACCGGGGTATTTAAGACTTCATGCATGAACTGCTGGATATAAGACTGGTCAATCCAGGTAGCCCCAAGCCGGACTTCGATTTCCGAAGCGTCAAGGTCTTTGGGCTGGGCGGCTTTCAAGGCTTCGACATTTACCTGGTAGGCAGGGTCTTCCGATGCGGCTTTCTGAGCCTGGCGGAGCTTGCGGCGCACATTGCCGGAAAGGTACTCGTCTGAGGTCTGCCATTCGCCGTTTACTGGGTCTTTGTAAATAACGCCGGACAGTTCCTGGATTAGTTCAGATTCACTTTTTCCAGCCAGCCTTGACATGAACGGCAAATCCACTCTGGCGCGTTCCCCGATGGACACAACCAGGGCTTCTGAAGCAGTGTCCACGCTGGTGACTGCCTTATGCTGCTTGATGGTCCGTTTCGTGAACATATCCGCCTTGCGCTCCAGCTTTCCATCTTCATCCAGAATCTCAAGGGAACAGAGCAGGTAGTAGCTTGAATCCTTATCAAACGCAAGGCGGTTCGCCCGGCTGTTGATTAAACCGTATTTACGGGTGTAAACGTCATAGAACTGGTTTAGTTCCATCTGCTTCGCCTTAATCGCGCTGTCCGGCGTATATTCATCCATCTGGAGGGCAATCAGCCCATGCACGCAGTCACGGAGTTTTATCATTCCTTTGACGCGCTTCTCGGCAGTTGCGTTTAATTCCTGCTTTTTCATGTCCATGTTTTCCCGGTAGTACACTTTGCCATCTATCAGGGTGAAAGAGTAGTTCTTTACGCTGTCATCCGCCTGTAAAATGTCAGCTGGGGCAGCTCCGCCCGGTTCTGATATGGCTTCCCGATAAGTCCCGTGGATAAGGGATATTGCTTTTTGAAGCTGCTCTGCAAGGCTGGTTCCGGGGACTGGCATAACCGTATAATCCTGTCTGCCGTACTGCGTGCTTTCGGATGCTTCTTTCCCCAGCACCATTTCCGAGTGGTTGAGGAAATAGTGATTGACGGTAAATCCGTCTGCATTCGTTCCGGTCTGCACCCATTCCGGGGCTTGATCCGCTGCGGATTCACGCCTTTGCAGGAACAGGATGTCAGACACCACATCAGTATTGGCGTTCGCTTTAAAGGCGCTGTTTGGCAGCCGTATTGCCCCCAGAAGGTCGGCCCTTTCAGCCAGATATTCCCTTACGTCCGTATTCTGGGAATCCATAGTATAGCGGGTTGTTATGAATGCCAGGATTCCGCCGGGATGCACCATGTCCAGGGATTTGGCGATGAAGTAATTGTGGATTGAAAACTTCAGATGGTTATATTTAGAATCATTCACCTGATACTGCCCGAACGGGACATTGCCGATGGCAAGGTCAAAGGAGTTTTCCGGGAAATGTGTTTTTTCGTAGCCCGTGACATGGATGTCCGCATTGGGGTAAAGCAGTTTGGCAATGCGCCCGCTGACGCTGTCCAGCTCCACGCCGTAAAGCATTGATCCTGATATTTCTTCCGGGAGCAGCCCGAAAAAGTTCCCAATCCCGCAGGCAGGCTCCAGGATTCTGCCGGATGTAAAGCCCAGGCTGCTTACCGCTTTGTAAATGGCTTTGATGACCGTGGGGCTGGTATAGTGGGCATTTAAGACAGAGGATTTAGCGGAACCGTATTCTTCCGGTGTCAATGATGCTTTCAACTCCTGATATTCCTTTTCCCATCCAGGCTTGCCCGGCTCGAACGCGTCCGGGATTCCGCCCCAGCCGACATATTTAGATAATGCCTGCTGCTCATCAGGGGTGGCAGGGCGATTCCCGGATTCCACTTTCTTTAACACAGAGATTGCTTCCATGTTCCTGCCAAACTTTGCCTTCGGTCCGCCCTCGCCCAGACGGTCATCTGTGATGATGAAGTTGCAGGGTGCAGGTATTTCCTGTAAATCAGCTTCATTCTGGATAACTTCTGGTTCTGTGGAATCTGTTGGTTCTGGCTTATCTGTATCATCTTCTTGAAGCGTTGATCCTGCCGTATCCGGGGTAGTCTGTCCACCATTCTCTGCATCCGTCGTTCCAGAAGCGGTAGGTTCCGGCTTCTTTATATCATCTTCCTGAGCCGCATTTGTTTTGGGTTCATCCGGCTCTTTTACAGATGACAATGCCGGATACGTTTCGTTGAACAATTCATCCAGCAACCGAATACGGAACTTCCCCATATCATAATAGAGCTTCATGAACTCTGCACTCTCAACCGCAAGGACAGCTCGCTTGACAGCCTCTTTGCATTCCAGGGCGGCGTCCTGTTTGTCAGAATTGCGGCAGGCATTCCTATATGCGTTATCTGCCAAAATAGATTCTTTAATCACTGGCTTATATTTGCCATAGATTTCCCCAACAGACGGCTTTTTGGGCTGCATATCGTTGGTATTTTTCTTCGGCTGTGCAGTCTTGGTGTTGTTCTGAGCCGCCTGTTTCTGATGCTCATGGTTGTAAATAGCGACTGCAACCGCCCTCAATACCTGCTCGCTGGATTCGCTGACGGCTGCTCCGAGAACACGGATGATTCTCTGTGTATTGAAGTCCGGGATATCCTTGAAGTTCTCACTTTTCAGATACTGCCATGGGTTGAAGCCGCATCTGGAAAGGAGCGCATAGGAGACGCTTGCGGCGGCGGCAAGCCGGAACTTCACGCTGACCGCCTGCTTTTCCAGCCCTTCAAGAAGGCTCCCTTCGCATTCATACATGATTTCCTTATGGTAATTTTTCCAGAAATCATTCGCCAGTTTTACGGCAACCAGCTCAAGCTGGCAGACAAGCCCTTTTTCCCCGGACACGCCAAACTGTTCCTCCAAAGCCTTCGTGATAATGCTGCGGTATTCTTCTTTGTACTGCCATTGGAACAGGTCGACGGAGCTTTTTCTCCTCTGCGTGTCTGCAATGTCGAACACATAGCGAATCTTGGGGTATCCGTTGCGGTTGAAGCCGACAAGCCCAATCCCTTTTGAGCCGCGGCGGATATGCCTGTTCATCCGTCCGCTCCATAAGTCAAACTCGGCGCATGCCGTAGCCTTTGGCCGCTGTGCGTGAATCATCAGCTGGTCTGGGAAAGGGTAGCGGTAAAGCCGGGATGCGGTGTTTAAAAAATCCGCCCAGTTCTCGGTGTTCTTCGTCACCTGCGACGCTGCATTGCCCGCAAGCTGGATATAGTCCTGTAATTTTGTATTCATAAGTAAGCCCTCCTCGTCCTGCCCAGGGTTGCCGGGCAATTAAAATCTTTTACAAATGCACCCGCTTTTCTGCCCAACGGCAGAAAAATTTAAGCCGCCTACAAGCAATGCAGGCAGCTTAAGTTTGACAGTATATGGACTATAAAATTTACAGCAGTGGGGTTTAGGTACGAGGTTTTTTTACGTATGCATGGAGTAATATGCGGTTTCCATGTCCTCCTGCCCATGCAGGATTATCCCGCCGGAAATCCCGGTTTCCCCGCCCCTGGTTTCCCGGAAGAAGAAGCTGTACGGCACAAAGTCATCGTAAATTTCTATTTTTTCAGCGTAAGCCCATCTGAACTGGTCACGCAGGAACCGGATGAGTTTACGCCGGATGACTCCGTTTGCTAAAGCAGCGTGTAAATTTTTCCTGCTTTTGAATACAATCTGTGCCTGCTTCGCGGAATTATCTATGGAAAGCGTCTTCCATACAAAAGGCTTGCTTTGGCGCAGGCATTCCATCATTTTGCCATAGGGAAGGGTAATGGCTTCCTGGCAGCCGGAAACGCTTTCTCCGTTGCCCTCAAGCCAGGTGAACGCAATCTCTACGGTTCCGGCATAGGCGTCCCGGCGCAGCATGGCGAAGGAATGGATGTCTTGGACAATGGTTGTTGATCCTGTTTCCAGTCCTTCTAACTCTTGGCAGGAAATATAGAACCTGTGGGGGGATTTACGGGAACGGCTTACTGTCCGCAGACTAATGATACCGTCCCTGAATGTCATATATACGAGGGTTTTGTCTTTCATAGCGTTGGTTTCTCCTTTCTTGAAAACGCATTCATAGATGCGGGGCTGCCATAACCGCAGGCTTTTCTATTTGATTTACATGGATAGAAGAGCGGCTTTTTGGCTCACTCTTTAGGCGCATAGCCTGTTAGCAGGCAGATATGCTAACTTACTGTTCTATTACTTCACAATGCCTCTGAATCTCTAATAAATCATGGCAGCATTCCCCGCCAGGATAGCGGTAGATTGCCATATAATCGCCGCCATTGAGCGGCTGCATGTCATACAATACTGCCATGTGCCCGCCATTCCCTTTAATCTTATAGGGATAACCGTCATTCCTCATTCTTTCGATGATTTGGTTCATAATTTTTCTCCTTACAGTGATTGGTTGAAGTTGGTTTCTATGCTTCACCTATACACCCGTTTTTCTGCTGGAAGGCAGAAAAAATTTAATCTGCCCGTGTACTTATAGGCAGATTATGGCGGCATATGGGCTGCGAAATTTACGGTATGGGGTGTTGTGTGTGAGAGGGTATGGGGTATAGGGTTCCTTTTGATTAGATTTTTTTACAGAGTGGGTTTGAGCTTCATGTCAGAGGTATTTGTTGTCCGATTGTCCGGCTTTTTTGGGAGAAAAAGTTTTTATTATAGATTTGCTTCGGTATGTTATATCTATCGCAGGGGTATAATGGAGAACCTTTGTCCGATTGTCTGGCTTTTTTGGGGGAAAAAGTTTTTATATCACGTTGCCTCTATATATTATATCTATCGCAGGATCAGAATCCTTGTCCGGTTGTCTGGCTTTTTCGCCAATATATTTTTATTTCTTATATTGCTTTATAACTTTTATATTTATCGCACGGAGATTTAGAAGCAGAATTTTAATATAGATAAGGAAGCAGAATAAAGAAAATAATAATATAGAAATAACCCAGACAATCAGACATAAATATAAAAATCCTAAATATAAAAACTTTTTCTGTAAAATAACCCAGACAACCAGACAGGGGGATAACCGCATTATTACGATTATCCCCTGTAAACCTGATTCCTCTTATTAACTCTTTCCGGTTATAAATCAAAATCGTCTCCAGCCATTGGATTATTTTTTTCAATATATTCTTGCTTCAACTGGGTTACAGTTTTGATTTTTCCATTGTCAAATTCTTCTTTCCAAAATTCCAGTTTGTTCCATATCTTGCTTAATTCTTTTGTATTGATTTCACGGATGCTTTTATACTTTGCAAAAAGACTTTCGCTTATTGTATGATACCCTTTTAACAACTTCTTATATTCTTCAGTTCCCTTTAAATCAGCAGGGACCCGCAGTTCATAGACATCTAAATTGAGAACCTTTTTGTTGCCATATTGTTTTATAATGCTTTCACGGAAAGACTTATAATATTCTTCCGGTCCAGTTTTCTTACAAAAATGCAGGCAGGCAATTATGCACCTTAAAAAAGTGTCTTTGATTTCCAATACATCCGGGTATATTCCATCCATGTCTTTAGAGGCGTCATAAATGTTATCTGAATGTGGCGTATAAACATATGGTGGGTCGAAATCATCTTCTAAATGAGCTTTCTCTTCTGACGGAACTACTGATTCTGCTTTTTCTGAGGAAGCCATCCTTGCTGATGATAAGTATGATGTTTGGTATCCGAGACCGCCTGACATCAATGTCTCTATGGTATATTCTAAATTCTTTTGGGTATCTTCGTCATAAGGCTGAAAACTGTCATCCAGTTCCGGGCGGTAAAGCGGTTTTACAACTCCATATTCCAAATAATTTTCTATCGTGATAATCCATTCTTTATAAGTTATTGGAACAGGGGATGCTTCCTTGTTTGATGAAAATCCAAGAAGCCAGTCAAGGGAAACGTTAAAATGATATGCTATCGCCAGCACGCTGTCAAGTTTTGGTCTTATGAGTGTTCCCGTCGTATTCGGTTTACCCCAGTTGTTAATTGTGGTCTGGGATACGCCAACCGTATTCCCAAAATCCTCCCATCTTATGTCTTCGCTTTCTTTCAATACTTTTATATTCTCATTGAGAATCTCTATACATTGGTCTTTTTCTTCCTCTGTTATTTTAGATTTGTCTTTACTTTCTTTTTCTGCCATGATTTTTACCTTTTTTCAAAATTTTTTTAGTACGGGAAATGGTTTTTTTCTCAAAATCTACCCATACTTTGGTAGATTTACCATTATATGGCAGTTATTTTAGCACTTTTTCTTAGAAATAGCAATCTCCCTGTAAAAACAGGCTCAAAACCTAACCATGAATGGTTAGGTACCAACCATATCTGTGTATGGAAAAAAAATCCATATGCGGTATAATGGCATTAGTTTTAAAGAGAAAGGAGTGAAAAAATGGAGCAGCAAAATACCCCGGCGTTTATTGATGAGTTGTTTTTAATAACGAAAAACCATTACGGTTTGTTCAATCATGTAATGACAATGCCAAAGGAAAGGATGGGCTGAATATGTTACATAAAAGCAGGGATGACCCGCTAAAAAAGCCGCGCTTCCTTAATAATTATTTATGAATTGCAGTTCATAAATAAGGAAGCGGGCTTCACAAAAATATAACAAAATAATCATAGCTCATTTTCTTATTATTTTCAAGGAGAAAATGGGTTGCAGGAAGTAAATCCCGAACAAAGACGACTATTTTAAAGTCAGGTCTAAAATCGAGAAGATGAATTTCGGGAATATGCGTACATTGACAACTGAATACTTTAAATTTTAAAATAATTTGAAAGGAAATAAAAACTATGAATAATAGTATTGACCAGAATAATTATAATCCTTCGGGATTGCCAGAAGAGGACTTGACGCCTGTTTATAACACGCCAACACCTCTGAGTGTTATTTTAGAACGTGAAACAAGGGCGTTTATCAGTTCAAATAAAAACCATCTGTTGAACGAAAGGTCATGCTGTATCTCGTTGCTGGACTATCTCAACAGTGCGGTTGTCGCTGAGAATGCAATCAGGGATAAAGATAATAAATTATCCTATTTAAAGGAACTTCCCCATTTATGCATTGCGATGCTGATTGCAGCCCGTGGGGATGTGGCGCTTGTATCAGGCGGTGATAAGAGCGGTCAGAATAAAAAACAGCGGCTCACAACCGACAACCGAATGAGGTTGCCGATTGGCATTTATCAGGATTCTGGTGACAATAAGGGAGTCTGGGAAATCACCAACAGCGCGGACGAATCATTTGGGGTTTTGGCAGAAAAGTACAAACCGATTGCAACCAAAAAAGATAAGTCAGAAATTTTTGTCTTGGTGAAAAGCAGGCTGCCGGTCATTACAACATGCCGTATCCCTCATTATGCGGCATTTGAGAACGGAATCTGGGATGACCTTAATAAAATGCTCATCCCATTTTCGAAAGACCTTGTGTTTACAAATAAGTGCCATACAAGGCTCAATGCAAATGCCAGGAACCCATTCATCCAGATTCCAGAGGACGGCAGCACATGGGACGTTGATACCTGGTTAAGTGAGCTTGGGGATGCCGATATGGTTATGACAATCAAAGAAATCATTGCCGCATCAATGCTTACGAATACCAGTTTTGACCAGATGGTCTTGCTTTATTCGTCAAGCGGCTGTAACAGCAAGGGCACTCTCTGCCAGCTTATCCGGAACATTTTGGGTGAGGAGACCGTTGCGAACATCCCGTTAAACGAGTTTTCAAAATCTTTTGGGCTGTCAAAACTGCCGGGGGCGAACGCCATCATTGTGGATGAGAACGCCGTATCTGACTTTTCGAAGGGATTGGATAAATTGAAAGCGGTCATTACGAAAGATATTGTTTCGGTCAATGAGAAGTACGTCAAAGAGTTTGACTATCGCTTTAATGGATTAGTCATTGAATGCATTAATGACCTCCCAAATACAAACGATAAAACAAATTCCTTCCTCCGTAGGTTACATATTGTCCCGTTTGAAAAGACTTTTGTCGGAAGCCCGAAGAAGTATATCAAGGACAGGCTGATTTATATGGAGGAGGTAAAGGAATATATCGTAAAGATGGCGATGGTAGACATGCCATACTTCGATTCCTTTACCGAGACTTCGGCAACAAAGCGTGCTTTAGCAGCCTACCTTGACGCAACCAACGTAGTTGTAGCATACTTAAACGAGATTCTCCCATTAGTACAGTGGGATTTACTCCCGGCGCAGGATTTCCTGTATGCGGGCTTTAAGACCTGGTATAAGAAAAACTTTCCGTCTGGAAGGGTCTGCGGAAGGACGGATTTTTATGATACTGTGAGGGTCTATGTGAATTCTTCCACGATTGGAACAGAGTGGGAATGGACAGACAGCTGCCGTTCCAGCGGGTATATTGACCCGACGGTCAAAGAACCACTGCTGGTTGACTTGGACCTGACAGAGTTTCTCAATCCGGTTTACGCTCCGGGAGCCACACAAAGGGAATACCCGGATGTCCGTAAAATTAAAACAAAGTACAGCGGACTGAAACGGCGCATTCCAAGTGCGGCGGGTACAGTGAACGGTACAACGGTCACTCCAACGGATACTGAAGAAGACTAAAAACATAGGGCGGCATCGGTTATGACGCCGTCCTGTTTAAATGGAATAAAATAAGGATCTCGAAATTGGCTGACAGAAACCGATTCCGAGGTCTTTTTTTACAGCAGTGAATCCCCGCTGAAATAGAATTCATCCATTGCCTTTTCACAGTCTTCCTCATTCTGTAAATCATAATGCCCGTGGTTCAGGCTCTTCAGCTTCTGGTTCCAGCTTGTCCAAGCAGCGTATGTGCCATCGTCTTTTTTAGCTGATACCATGTAAAGATGGGAATCGTCAGGATGGTACGATTTCTTTCTGACTTTCAGAACAGTGTACTTGGGAAGGTTCTCTTTGAAATAAAGCGTTACTTGTTCCATAACTTCTAATGCAATCTTCATATTCATTTTGCACCGCCTTCTTTCTTTATTCCTTTTACCGTTTCAAAATCAAGGATGCCCAAACTCTGGATAAATTTTTTCGTAGTCCGCAGCCCATTTCCGAACTGCTCCCCGCATATATACTGGCGGAGGTAATAGCCTCCCTTCAGCTTTGCGACTTCCCACACCTTGTTATCGTTATATCTGTCCTTGTAATATGTCCTCTTTACCGCCATTGCATTACCTCTCCATGTCTGTAAAATTGTATAATTCCAGATTTTCATATACCCAAGAATCCTTCGGATACTCACTTGCAAGTCTTGCCCCTATGTACCGCCAACCTGGTGGGCAGTTACAGGTAGATGAAAACTCGTTCAGAATATCCTTTACCCACCAAATCAGGTCAAGATTTCTTTCATCGTCTGCCTGCATGATTATCTCTCTGATTGTCTGTTCCATGTGTCTGCTCCTTTTTTTATCTGGTTTTCGGGCAGCAAAAAAGAGCCTGTTTTCCGGCTGGCTCCAAAGCCGTATTTAAGGGCATATATCATTCTTCAGCTTCAACGCCTTTTATCAGCCCCAGTGAAACAAGCAGGCTGACCGTATCCTTAATGCCGCACATATAAGAGATGTCGGCATAACGGTGGTTGACTGTTGACGCACATGCCATATAATCATTTATCACCTTTCTCTGCCCTTTGGTTAGGTCAAGGTTTTCATAACGCTGTGCCAGTTCATTTTCATCTTTGATGTCATTCAGGTAGATTTCATCCTTCCAGGCTAATGCATCCCTGCTCCGGTCCATAAAGTTCCCCATACCTTTTTGTATTAAATCTTGAATCAGTTTATTCATTTACGTCTCCTTTCTGTGTTATATTTCAAAAATGCACCCGTGTTCTTTTTTCACAGACTGTAAAAGGGCGATAAAAAGGCGTAAAAAACAGACTACCCGGCTGAAAACCGGGCAATCCGTCTGTTAAGGTGAAAAGTAGTAAAACAACCCTCTTTTTTCCTAGAAATGTCTAAAATATTGTATTTTAGGAACTTCTGGAAGAAATATTTAAAGTTTTCCGCAATCAAAAAGCTGTGCCGTTTTAAAAAGTTTTGTGTCAGTAAAAAAAGGTAAATTTTAGATGAATTTTAAGGGAATATGTAGTATAATAAAATCAATTAGTGAAAGTGTAAATATTAAGAAAAGGGGAATTTATGGATAATACACAGAAAAAATTAAATGAGTTTATTGGTGAAACTCAATATCTTGCAGAAAAAGTATTAAGAATGATTGATAAAAATGCTTGGTTTAAGATTATTCCTTCTATAGATATAGGAATACCATATGATGTTGATAGGCTTGCAGGGGGATTCCCAACAGGTGTTTTCGTTGAGTGGGGTTGTAAGATACCCATTATACCTATTGATACAACAGTAAATTGTTGTACTGCTAGTATTTTTTCTTTGTCGTCAAACTGTGATGATGAATTATTTAGAAGAAATTTGATGAAATTAAATGATAAATGGAAGCATAGTACATATTTATTAAATTTTAATCGAGGAAATCATTTTATTTCACTTTGTTCGAATAATCAAGGAAAACGTTTTCTTGTAATGCATTCTACAGCAAAGGAATTTACAAGAGGCTATAATGGCCTGTATCCTATAAAGGATAATTGGTATTATGATAAAATAAAAGTGATTGAGTGCGATGGTCGGTATTTTAGATATATTCAAGGAAAAGAGGCTGAATTGTTTGCGAAGACGGCTATATCTTTAAATAATTTTAATGAGATTCGGCATGAAAATATAGCTTTCAGTCTTTTAGAAAACTGCGGTTGTATTTTAGAGACTAAACATTTTCATCATTATGGTATGACTGAACCAGAATCTATACAGATAGGTTGTTATAGAGTTTGTGAAGGGGATATTTTTCCTATTTTCTCTAAGCCCAATTATTCAATCGATATGTATAGAGTTAAGTATTGCTCCCGTTCAAACTCAAAGGGAGAATATATTGTTCCGCATGGCTGGGGAAAGCATTTCGTAGAGGAGACAGATATAAAAATTGATTTGAAGAGAAAGATTCTTGATATAGGAAATTCTAAGCGCAAATTATTTTGCGATGAAACTTTATATGATTTACCTAATATAGAATATCGAGATTTTGAGGAAATAGACGGAAAAAATGGATTTTATAAGCACTACGCTAATGCATTAGAAGGAATGGTTGAAGATGTATACAATCAAAATATATGCCTAACCTCCAATGGCATATGTGATATAGGAAGGTAGGCATATATGATTAGAATGATTGTCTTAGATTTGGATAAAACATTGTTAAATAATAATGGACATATTACGGAGTTTTCTAGAAACATAGTTGAAAGATGTCGTTTAGTTGGAATACGAGTTGTTATTGCAACAGGGCGCTCATTAACGGCAACGAAATATGCGATTAGAGATTTGGACGTCGATGCGTTGATATGTAATGATGGTGCACAGATTTTTATAAAGGATATTTTATTTGAAAATCCTCTTGAGAATAGAATTGCTAATGCGTTATTAGTGCAACTGTCTCAGGATTGTGAAGTCAAGATAATAAAGGTAACTACAAAAAGTGGTGAATATTCAAATATTGATAAAACAGAAAAAAATGGTGTTAAATATATTTATTGGAATTTTGAGTCTACATTATTAGGTGATATATATAAAATTATGATACAGACTACTACAAATTTTGCAGCTGAGAAATATAAGTCTAATTTTATATGTAATATAAGACGTATTAGAGAAGGCAACAATTTTATGATAACCAATAAAAATGTAGATAAAATTAATGCGTTACAAAAGGTTGCAAATTATTATGAACTTTCAAAGGAAGAAATTCTTGCGTTTGGTGATGACATAAATGATAAACAGATGCTTGAAAGTTGTGGAGTTGGTGTTGCAATGAATAATGCATCTAGTTTTATTAAGGAAATTGCAGATTTTGTGTGTGACACTAATCAAAATGATGGGGTAGCTAAGTGGATAGAAATGAATATTTTAAACCAAATAATATAAAAGTTTTATACGGAGGAAAGTTATGGATAAATTAAAAATTTTTGTCTCTTCAACTTGTTTTGATTCAAAAGAACTTCGAGAGACATTATGTAAATCAATTGTCGCACTTGGACATGAACCAATTGTCAGTGAGTCATCATTATATTATAAGCAGAATCAAACAGCAGAAAATTCTTGTTATGATGGAGTCATTAATAGTGACATTGTTATACATATTATTGGAAAAAGTTTTGGAAGTCCGGCTTCTATGAATGCACAATATTCTGTGGCACAAATGGAATTAAAGACTGCCATATCAAAAAGGAAAAATAGATATATTTTTATCCCTACAGAGGTACAAAGCGATTATAATACATATATTGCGAATAACAGAAAAACAAAAGGAATTAAGTATCCGAATGTGGTCGTTAAGGCAGATAAGGTATTTAGTTTTATTGATTATGTTTATAGTGAAAATATGCCAGTATTCCCATATAGTACTTTAGAAGAACTTATAGGAAAACTTAAAGACCATCTCTCAGCACTTTTTAGAGAAAGACTAAATAATAAAGAGGTGTATGCACAGGATTATTTTACTCAAAGTTATACTCAATTATCCTCTGAGTTTTATAATGATATACAAGAATGTTCTAATTTGTCTATTATTGGTCTTGGACAGAAAAGAATGATTGCTACCTTAGCATCATACTATAGTGGCATTTTGCAGCGCAATGGGAGAATAGATGTAATACTCACAGATCCAGATGGAGCTAGTACAATAATGTGTGCAAAACGTTCATCAACAAATCGAGGCGATATTCCAAGTGATATTGCAATTCATAAAGATACTATTAATAGACTTCTTGATATTAAGAATCAGTTTGCAACTTCGGGGATAATGAAGATTTTTATTGCCGATTTTATGTTTCCATATACAATGTATGCATTTAATACAAATGATATATCAAAAACCAAGATATATGTTTGGATAACTCCACTTTTTGAACCATCATCGAGTAGATTGGGGTTTTTGTTGAAGGGTTCAACTGATTGTTCTGAAATAGAATCTTTTTTGCGTCAATTTAGCGAATTAATAAATAATGGTGAAACAAAAGAAATATTAACAAAATATTTGTAGAGAGGTTATAATAATGAATACAAAAGTTAGCAGTTGGAAGGAGCCTCATATTATCAAAATCTTAGAGGCTTATAGTGTGATTGCAGATGCAAGATATGAAAAGAAGGATAATTATTTATGGGTTTATTCTTCTGACTATGAAAAGCGATATACGGTAGAAAATTTTATTGATGGTTATGCATCAAATGATAATATGTCATATAATAATGGCATATTAGGTTATCCTATAGTGGTAAAGCTAGCATTAGAGGGTAAAATTTATCTAAATCAAAATATTGCCGTCTTATTTAAAGGAATAAATTGGACAAGCCTCAATGAAAAGTGTAAGAAAGATTTTACACTTTCTTTCGAAACGGTAATGGCTGAACTTGCAAATCAAGGAATAAATACAGAAATTGTGCGTGATGAAGTTAATAGTGTATATAGTCAATTACTATTGCTATTACCTAGTATTGGAAGGAAGGAAGGGAACTTCTGTTATATGGATTCTTTTTATAAATTACAGTAAATGATTATTTTGTTTTTTTGGAACAATAGTCATTTATCTAAGGTTGTTCTTTCTGTTGCAAGACATATGCAACCAATTATTTTACTATTATCATAAATGAAAAATACCCGCGGATAAAACCGCAGAATCTTAAAGATAAAAAGCAGATTGCCGAATGGGATAAGGTATGCTATAATTTGTTCTAGAGCAGCCGTGTTACAAGGTGGTAGCCTCCCTAACTTCACAGAAGAAGGGAGGTGGCGCATATGGATACATACCAGATCTTAAGCCTGTTGTTTTTGGGCGGTAATTTTCTTATAGCGTTGCTTTCCTATATTGATAGGAATAACAAGCGAAAATAAATAAGCCTACCTTGCTAACTTGGCCGGTTACAGGTAGGCTTATAGTCTAGTCTGGAGGCTAACCACTTTGTGGGCGGTTGCTCCTTTTCTATAATATAACATTTCTGAATCTGAAAATCAACATTATTTTTTCAAATCCCAATAGATTATACCGTTTTTAAGTCTGACACATATTTCATGGGCGACACAATTTTTGACACTAATTTTCTGCTAATTTACGTTTTTTTATGAGAGAAGATGAAAAGACAAAGTGCCGGAAATCCCCAGAAATAGGCACTTACGGCACTCTGCATAGACAAATGAAAGCCACACCATAATAAGTATCGGGGATTATGCATTTATGGGCTGCGACGGCTTAACGAGCATAACAGTGGAAGAAGGAAATGCGAAATATGACAGCAGGGATAGTTGTAATGCGATTATTAAGACGGATAGCGATGCCTTAATTGTGGGATGTAAAAATACGGAAATCCCATCCAGTGTAACGAGTATCGGGTCAGATGCATTTAGTGGCCGCGTAGGCTTGACACGTGTGGAAATCCCATCTGGTGTAACGAGTATCGGGAGTACAGCATTTTCAGGTTGTATAGGTTTAACGAGCATAACAGTAGAAGAGGGAAATGCCGAATATGACAGCAGGGATAATTGTAATGCGATTATTGAGACGGATAGCAATACCTTAATTGTGGGATGTAAAAATACGGAAATCCCATCCAGTGTAACGAGAATCGGGAATTATGCATTTCATGAGTGCAGTAGTTTAATGAGAGTGGAAATTCCGTCCAGCGTAACGGATATAGGGGAAAGGGCATTTTATGGCTGCAGCAGCCTGGCGAGTGTAGAAATCCCGTCAGGAGTAACGAGAATCGGGGATTATGCATTTCATGGCTGCAGCGGCTTAACGAGCATAACAGTAGAAGAGGGAAATACTGGATATGACAGCAGGAATAATTGTAATGCGATTATTGAGACGGACAGTAATGCCTTAATTGTGGGATGTGAAGGTACGGTAATACCAGACGGTGTGATGAATATAAGGGAAGAAGCATTTTATGGCTGCATCGGTTTAACGAGCGTGGAAATCCCACTAAGCGTAACAGATATTGGGAATTATGCGTTTTATGGCTGCAGCAGTTTAATGAGTGTGGGAATCCCGTCCAGCGTGACGAAAATCGGGAGTTCTGCGTTTGAAGGCTGTAGTAGCTTAAGGAGTGTAGAAATCCCGTCCAGCGTAACGGATATCGGGGGTTCAGCATTTGGTTATGATAGTGATGGCGAGGAAATCCCCGGTTTCATCATTTATGGCAAAAAGGGGTCGGAGGCAGAAAGATATGCACAGGAGAATGGTCTTACCTTCCGTCTTAGTGAAGGGGGAAGCACGCAAGAAACGGACATCTCAAAAGCGTCGGTGGTATTAGAAAAAAACAGCTATACCTATGATGGGACAGCGAAAACCCCGTCTGTAACTGTAAAATTGGATGGTGGGACATTAGTATTAAATACAGATTATACAGTTTCCTACAGCAATAATATCAATATAGGGACCGCTAAGGTTACCGTATCAGGCAAAGGCATCTATAGCGGGAGCAAGTCTGTGGGCTTTGCGATCGTGCAAGCGGCAGGGCAGGGACCCGGGATTACCTGCAGGAAGACGGTATACAAGGCAGTTTACGGCGCAAAGCCGTTCAAAATTAGTGCGTCATCCAAGAACAAGCTGACATATAAAAGCTCTAATCCGAAGGTTGCCGCTGTGGATAAGGATAGCGGAAAGGTAACTATCAAAAATACCGGGGTTGCAATTATAACGCTCAAGGCAGGGAAAACGGTAAAGAAGGTAACCGTTAAGGTAAGCCCCAAGAAGCCTTCCGTGAAATCAGCAAAAGCAGTGAAAGGCAGGAAACTGGCTGTGAAATGGGCAAAGGATAAGAAAGCTTCGGGGTATCAGGTGCAGGTGGGCACGGACAAGAAGTTTAAGAAGGGAGTGAAAACGAAGAAGCTGCCTAAAACTTCGTATACATTCACAAAGCTAATCAAGGGGAAAAAGTATTATGTAAGGCTGCGCAGTTATAAGAAATCAGGGAAAGAAACGCTGTACAGCGCATGGAGCAATGCAAAAGTAAGTGGCAAAGTTAAGAAGTAAGCGATAAGGGCAAGGGAGAGCAGGACGACTGGGTTTTTGCCCTGGCTCCTTCTTTCGCCCATTTCATGTGCATCCCTTTTTCCATGATAGGTCATTTCTGCCGGGAATCCGCCCTGTGCCCCCCACTTGCTTTGCAAGCGCCTTTCGGTAAAGGGGTTGGCAGGCTCATTGGATTTTGCCGGATGTGGAAAAATGAATTGCCGGATAATTTTATGTGTGCTATAATCCTCCGAAAGAGCAATCGTGTTACAAGGTGGTAGCCTCCCACGAAAGATGGGAGGTGATGAATATGAGTACATATGAAGTCTTAACATTGTTGATGCTTTTTGGTACGTTTCTCATTTCATTGCTTGCCTATTTAGATAATAGGAATAACAAGCGCAAATAAATAAGCCTACCTTGCTAACTTGGCCGGTTACAGGTAGGCTTATATAACTACTTGTGGAGGCTAACCACACTTGTGGGCGGTTGCTCCTTTTCTCTAATATAACATTTCTGTATCTGAAAATCAACTGCATTTTTTAGAGTCCGGCGAAATTATTCTTTATAGCGGGAGCAAGTACGCGGGCTTTGCGATCGTGGCAAGGGAGAGCAGGACGACTGGGTTTTTGCCCCCTTGGCTGACTTAGCCACTATTCACAGTCTGGGCGTAAATAGTCGGATAAATTTGTAGAATATTATGGTTGACATAGTGCATACCCTTTGCTATAATTAGTCCTGTAATAAAATTGTAACAAATGAGAAATTCCGATAGGAATTTGTAACAATAAAAAGGATAAATTATGGAGGGTAAGATGAACAGGAATTCAATCAGGAGAGTAACTACATGTTGTCTGACAGCGGCAGTGGTATTATCTGGAAGTTCTTTTGTATCAAACGCAGCAGTTAATGCAGGCGCGGGAAGCTTGATTTCAGCAGCACAGGATGAAGTGCAGGTTGCTAAGGGGACAAGCTCTACAGCAGGTGTGTCGGAGACAATCGCTAAGTCTTTGGGGAAAGGCGCGAATAACCCTGCTCAGGTAACGGAGAATAAGAAAGCGGTTGTGAAATCTGAGTATGATGATATAGCAATCGCCCAGGTTGATAATTATGTGAATGTCCGTTCTTCCGCAGGTGAAGATGGCGAAGTGCTTGGGAAGTTATATAATGATTCGGCTTGTACGGTGCTTGGGGTGGATGGAGATTGGTATAAGATCCATTCCGGCGATGTTGAAGGCTACATAAAGGCAGAATTCCTGGTATTGGGTGATGCTGAGTTAGCGAAGTCGGTAGGACGCCGTGTGGCTGATGTTAAGACAGAATCTTTGAATGTCCGTTCAGACGCCAGCACAGACGCGGAACTTTTAGGACAGGTGCCGGAAGGTGAAGAGCTTTCCATAGTAGAAGAGAAAGATGGCTGGGTAAAGGTTTCTATTGAAGAAGGCGAAGGCTGGGTATCCAGTGAATTCGTTGATTGCAGTACCCATTATGTCGTAGCGGAATCCAAAGAAGCAGAGGAAGCGCGTTTGAAGAAAGAAGAAGAGGAGAGGCAGGCAGCAGAGGAGGCAGCAAGGAGAGCGGCAGCTTCCAGGAGTTCTTCCGGTTCCTCTAGCTCCTCGAGTTCATCAAGTTCTTCCGGTTCCTCGAGTTCCGGTGGTGGCAGCGCGGCACCCAGTAGAAGTTATGCTCCGCCAAGTGGCGGCAATGGACAAGCAGTTGCTAATTATGCGTGCCAGTTTGTCGGCAACCCGTATGTATATGGCGGTACAAGCCTGACGAATGGGGCAGATTGTTCAGGGTTTGTTATGAGCGTATACGCAGCGTTTGGCGTAGGGCTTCCGCATTCTTCCAGCGCGCTGGCAGGTGTTGGTTACGGTGTTGACCCAGGGGCTATGCAGCCTGGCGATATCGTTTGCTACAGCGGGCATGTTGGGATTTATGTAGGGAATAACACAATCGTCCATGCAAGTACTGAAGCGACAGGGATTAAGTATACATCCCCAGCAAATTACCGTGCGATTGTAGCAGTAAGAAGAATTTTCTAAGAATCAATAAGAACAAAGTCTCCGGATTACAGCTTGGCTGTAATCCGGTTTTTTCTTCTATTATATCTGGCATTAAATAATTGCCAGATATATAGTCTCTCCGGGGGATGCGCACTCGCACGAGGATGTAAAAGCCGCAAAGCGGCCGTGCTCGGCGCAGATGGCGATAATTTATCGCCATCTATATATAGAAAGGAAAAGCATTTTATGGGCCAGTCTGCATTTGAAAAAATATATGAGGTGGTAAAACAGATTCCCTATGGGCAGGTCGCAACTTATGGGCAGGTCGCAGCGATTGCCGGGAACCGGCGTTGGGCAAGGGTGGTTGGATATGCCTTACATGCAAATCCGGACCCGGAGCATATTCCGTGCCATCGTGTTGTCAACAGAGAGGGGAGGGTTTCTGAGGCGTTTGCGTTTGGGGGCGGGAACCGCCAGGTTGAGCTGCTTATGGCGGAGGGGGTGGAATTTGTAAATGGGTATGTGGATTTAGCACATTACCAGTGGGAGAGGCCGAGCTATTAGAGGAATATTATGCATTGTGGAAGAGGAACAGAAATGATTCTAAATTGTTACACAATTCATAATTTTGTAATAAAAATTCTTACCTCCAAATTGAATAAAAGTTTTGAAAAAATGGGATATAAACAAACTGCACAAAAATTGTTAAAATATTAAAATTTGAATAAAGTTACAAAGAAGTTATCCACATAAATGTAGACAGAAAACCCCAAAGTTTTGAGTTATACACGAAGTTATTAACGTTATCCACAATAAATTCGACATAATTCTGGTTGACATAGTTATGTGAAGAGAACGTATGTTTTGTGAAGTTGTAATAAATTTGAAATTTTTTAAAATAAAGCAGGAAAAATATTGACAAGAAAATAAACAAGTAATTTCCGGGTTAACACTTAATTGTCAGATTATTAAAAAAATTGTGCCAGAAGTGTGCAGTGTGATGCCTTATCAAGACATGTTGCTTGGATTGTGAAAAATTTAAAAACGCAGTTGAAAAAATTTCCTTCATTTGGTATACTTCTTAGATAATTTAATTTTATAATTCGAGCGCCCTGCGCCCGGATTTATTCCCGCGAGCAATGCACCCGCAGGGCGCTTAGGAAATAGACATGCTAGTTGCCCTGTGGGTGTGCATGGATATTTGACGTTAGCGGTAATTTATGGAAGAGTATAGGTGTCATATGGTAAAACGAATAGATATATTGGGCATAAGCCTGGACAATTATACAGTCAGAGAAGCAATACTGCGGATGGAAGTCTGCTGGAATAATACAATCATGAGCACTGTTGAGACAATTTCTATGGATACGCTAGTGAAAGCGCGGTCGGACGAGCTTGTAAAAAGCTGTATAGAAAATCTTGATTTGGCAATTATTTGTGATAAGGAGATTTTAAAGGCGGCAGGGATTGTTTCTTCACAGCGTACGAAAGAGACTGTGGAAAATGAATTTCAAAAAGAGTTCCTGAGGCGGGCGGCGCGCAATAAACGCACGATATACTTGTTGGGGGAGTCTGACGAGCAGGTTAGAAGCCTGCAGGAGTTTCTCCATGAGGGCTATGAAAGGATAAAAGTTGCAGGGGCATATGCGGTATCGGACTGCGGCGGTGATTATGATACAGTAATCAATGAAATTAATATCGCTACGCCGGATGTGATCCTCTCTGTCTTGCCAACACCGGAGCAGGAATATTTCCTGAAAGAGCACAAGGAAAAACTTAACGCTAAGGTTTGGTATGGGTTGGGCAGGGACTACGCGGGACGGCAGGGGAAATCTGAAGTGGTCGGCATGGCGCGCAAACTGATTCAGAAGGGAATCCTTCATACGCTGCTGCTGCGTTATAAAAAAAGTGACAGTGAGGGAGAAAATGAATAAATTGTTTACAAATATGCGCAAACCAGCGTTCCGGTATCTGGTGATTATTGCCGGGACCGGGCTTCTGGCATTTGCCATTAAGTGTATTTTTGATACGGTTGGCCTGGTTACAGGAGGGTTTACAGGCATTGCCATACTCATAAAGAGCATGACGGAATTCTTTTATGATGGCGGAATCCCGCTTTGGTTTGCCAACTTGGCATTGAATATCCCATTTTTCTTAGTTGCCTTAAAATTAAAGGGGAAACGGTTTATTTGGAGGACAGGCGTTGCCACGGTACTGCTCTCTGTCTGGCTGTATGTAATCCCCGAGATGGATTTTGCCGCTGGGGATTATATTTTGGCGTCTGTGTTCGGCGGCGTGCTGGCTGGGGTCGCTATGGGCATGATCCTCTGGGCGAACGCGACAACCGGTGGGACGGAGATGGTGGCGTTGCTGCTGCAAGGATGGCTCAAGCATTATTCTGTGCCTCAGATTATGCAGGTGTTAGACGGCGTGGTTGTCTTGGCAGGGCTGTATGTGTTCGGCCTGCGCCCCTCTATGTACGCGATTGTGGCAATTTATATTTCCTCTAAAGTGACAGACACTATCTTAGAGGGCATGAAGTTTTCGAAAGGGGCATATATTATTACTGATTTTTATGAGGAAATTGCGAAGCGGATTATGGGGGAGCTGGAACGAGGCGTAACCGGCATGGATGCTTATGGCATGTATTCCGGCAATAAGAAGTGCGTGCTATATTGCGTAGTCTCCAAAAAGGAGATTGTGCGGCTGAAAGAGTTGGTACATGAAGTTGACCCTTTGGCTTTTGTGGTAGTTGGCGATGTGAGGGAAGTGTTGGGCGAGGGCTTCATCCGGCCATGAATTGTATACTATGCCAATGGCTAAAAATATCATATTTTGAAAAATAATTGAGGAAATGCATAAAAAAAAGATGATTTCCTCTTTATTTTTTTGTGCTTTTGCATTAAACTATAAATTAGGTCATTTCACCACTATAAAATAGGTGAAATATAATTTGTGAAAGTTGCATAGAAAATAATGTACAAGTAATCAGATCGTATGCTTATTATTCGGAGAAGTTTTATGGGAAAGAAAGGGAGTGGACAGAATGATTTCAAATCAGATACTTCAGAATACAATTGATGGCTTAAAAGGAATTACCAGGATTGATTTGTGTATTATTGATACGGAAGGGAAGGTTTTGGCGACAACGTTCCAGGATACGGACAGTTACGTTACGGCTGCGATTGCTTTTGTGGAATCGCCGGCGGACAGCCAGGTTTTCCTGGGATGCCAGTTTTTTAAAGTGTTTGACGACCATCAATTAGAATATATCCTGCTTGCCAACGGCGATAGTGATGACGTATATATGGTGGGGAAAATTGCCGGGTTCCAGCTTCAGAACCTTTTGGTGGCATATAAAGAGCGGTTTGATAAGGATAATTTTGTGAAAAACCTATTGTTAGATAACCTGCTTCTTGTTGATATATATAACCGTGCAAAGAAACTTCATATTGATACCGAGGCGCGCAGGGTAGTGTTTATCATAGAGACTGCCCTGGAGAAAGAAGGTAATGAGATGGAGAAGGTGCGTGGGCTTTTGGGCAGCAAATCAAGGGATTTCATTACTGCTGTTGATGAGAAAAATATCATAGTCGTGAAGGAAGTCTTGGAAAATGAAGGTTATGATGATTTGAATAAGACGGCTGAAGTCATTTTGAATATGTTCAACAGTTGCGAAAACCAGGAAATCCATATTGCCTACGGGACGATTGTAAATGAAATAAAAGAGGTCTCAAGGTCTTATAAAGAGGCGCGCATGGCTCTGGACGTAGGGAAGATTTTTTTCGAAGACCATCGGATTATTGCATATTCAACGCTGGGAATCGGGCGTTTGATTTATCAGCTTCCAATCCCGCTGTGCAAGATGTTTATCAAAGAGATTTTTGATGGGAAGTCGCCTGATGAGTTTGATGACGAGACGCTTACCACCATCAATAAGTTTTTTGAAAACAGCCTCAACGTGTCTGAGACTTCGCGGCAGCTCTATATCCACCGCAACACGCTGGTGTACCGTTTGGATAAGCTGCAAAAGAGCACGGGCCTTGACCTGCGTATCTTTGAGGACGCCATTACCTTTAAGATTGCATTGATGGTTGTGAAATACATGAAGTACATGGAGTCTTTGGATTATTAATATTAGGAGGCTGTAATGATAAAACTTGAGAATGTCAGCAAGGCGTATTCTGCCGGAATACCGGCGTTAAATGATGTCAGCCTGCATATTGAGACCGGGGAATTTGTTTTTGTGGTGGGGGACAGCGGTTCTGGTAAATCCACATTGATAAAGCTTCTTCTGAAAGAATTAGAGCCAACGAGCGGCAGCATTATCATCAATGGCCAAAAGCTTGGGAATATCCGTCACAGGGATGTGCCGAAATTCCGCCGGAACCTCGGCGTGGTATTTCAGGATTTCCGTCTGTTAAAAGACCGCAATGTCTACGAGAACGTGGCGTTTGCCCAGCGTGCGGTTGGCAAGTCGGCAAAGAGCATGAGGCGTAAAGTGCCGGCAGTATTGTCCATGGTAGGGCTTGCGGCAAAGTATAAATCATATCCCAAGCAGATTTCCGGCGGTGAGCAGCAGCGCGTGGCAATTGCCAGGGCGTTGGTGAATGAGCCGAAAATCCTCCTTGCCGATGAGCCGACAGGGAATTTGGATACCCATAATGCATGGGATATCATGAAACTTTTGGAGGAAATCAACCAGAGGGGCACGACGGTCCTTGTCGTCACCCATAACCTGGAGATCGTCAAGACTATGAAGAAACGTGTCATTACCATGAAGAAAGGCGTCATCGTGAGCGACGAGCGGGCAGGAGGCGACAATGAGGATTAGTACATTTTTATATACATTTCGGCAGGGAGCCAAAAATATCTGGAAAAATAAAATGTTTTCTTTGGCGTCCATTGCGACGATGTCAGCCTGCATCTTTTTATTCGGGGTGTTTTATTCCGTTGTGGTGAATTTCCAGAGCGTGGTGCAGGAAGTGGAGTCCGGCGTTGCCGTTACGGTATTTTTTGAAGATGGGGCTTCCCAGGAACAGATGGATGAGGTCGGCGCGCAGATTGGCAAGCGCGTGGAGGTGTCCAAGAAAGTATTTGTATCAGCAGAGCAAGCATGGGATGAGTTTAAGAAGGTATATTTTGAAGGTTCCGACGAGTTAGCGGAAGGGTTTACCAACGATAACCCGCTGGCGAACTCAGCGCACTATGAAGTCTATATGAATGACATTTCCATGCAGGAATCTTTGGTGACTTACCTGGGTTCGCTGAGTGGGGTCAAAGAGGTGAAAAGCTCAGATATAGCGGCAAATACGCTGACGGATTTCAACCGTCTGATTGGTTATGTTTCCGCTGGCATTATCTTAATCCTTCTGTGCGTGGCTGTATTCTTGATTAGCAATACAGTAACCATCGGCATTGCAGTCCGCCGTGAGGAGATTGCAATTATGAAATTGATAGGCGCGACCGATTATTTTGTGCGTGCGCCCTTTATCGTGGAAGGAATCCTCATAGGGATTATCGGTTCCGTGCTGCCGCTTGCAGTTTTGTATGTTATGTACCGGAGGATAATTTTATATGTGGCCGAGAAATTCCGCTGGCTTAGCAGTATGCTGGAATTCCTGCCAGTAGATAAGGTTTTTGCGACATTAATCCCTGTGGGGCTGATTTTAGGCGTAGGGATTGGCTTTCTGGGCAGCCGCATGACAATACGAAAACATCTGAAAGTGTGATAGGCTTTTTATGGGAATGATATGATGGAAGGGAAGAGGAATTACATGGACACACAATATAAAGAACCACAGGAATTGGACGCCCAGCAGCAGCTTGCGCGGGAATATGCACAGATGGGCGATATGCGTTATAGCGGCAAAGGGCCGTCGGGGCCCAAGAAAAAAGGACCGGGGTTCGGCCTAGGCGTGTTAATCGGGAGCGCCTGTACGCTGCTGGCTGTTACAGTCATACTGCTTGGCGGCTGGGCGCTTATGCAGAGTTTTGCACCAGCGGCGGAAGAAGTTACTGAGCCTGTGCCGCAAGGCTCCAAGGCAGCTATTACAGACAGCGCGGTGGAGAAAAAGGCTGGGGAACTGGCGGATTTGATTGACCAGTATTATTATGACGAAATTGATAAAAATGCCATGGTGGAAGGCATATATGCTGGAATGACAGAGGGGCTAGGGGACCCGTATTCTTCCTATTTTTCGGCTGAAGAATATGCGTCTTTCAGTGAGAGCACGACAGGCGTTTATTATGGGATTGGCACGGTGCTGACGCAGGATGCAAAGACAAAGGTTGTTACGATCCTGCATGTCTATCCAGGGACCCCGGCAGAGGAGGCGGGAATCCGGGATGGGGATGTTATCGCTAAGGTGGGTGATATAGCAGGCGACAGTATGGAATTGTCGGAGCTGACTACCCATATCAAGGGGCAGGAGGGCACAACTGTCCATATAGAAGTCGTCCGTTCCGGGGAGAGCGGCTATCTTGGTTTTGACGTGGAGCGCCGGAGGATTGAGGTGCCTACTGTGGAATACCGGATGCTGGAAGGGAATGTGGGATATATACAGGTCACAGAGTTTTCCACGGCAACGCCAGAACAGTTTGATAATGCAATCAGTGATTTGCAAGGGCAGGGCATGGTTTCCATGATTATTGATTTACGTGACAATCCAGGCGGCATCCTGCAGTCTGCATGTGATATGCTGGATAAGATTTTGCCGGAGGGGCTGTTGGTGTATACGGAGGATAAGTATGGCAGCCGTTCCGATTACAAGTCGGATGAAGGCTGCATGGATATCCCTATGGCTGTGCTCATTAATGGGAACAGCGCCAGCGCGTCTGAGATTTTTGCGGGGGCGATTAAGGATTACCAATATGGGAAGCTGATTGGCACAACATCGTTTGGCAAAGGGATTGTGCAGACGATTATCCCGTTGAATGATGGCAGCGCTATTAAGCTTACAATGGCGAAATATTTCACGCCTAAGGGTAATGATATCCATGAAGTAGGCATTACGCCGGACGTTGAGCTGGAGTACGAGTATCTGAATGAAGAGGATGAGGTATATGACCCTATGCATGACAATCAGGTGCTAAAAGCGTTGGAAGTCCTCAAGGAGGGGAAGTAAGGCGGAATTGTTACCGATTCTTTGCTGTAAACGTGGATTTCAATTGACAAGGCGCCAGGAATCGGATATGATAAAGTGTAGAAGCGTCCCGCAAGCACAATAGGCGTTTGCGGGACGTTCGATATAGAGCCAGCGGCAAAAATGATTGTCGATGGATAAATATTAGAATAAGCGCAGAGGGACTGCATTGCAGTTGAGAAGGTTAAAACCTGACTCTTTGAACCTGTCAGTTAATACTGTCGTAGGGAGCGGAACGAATAGAGAAGAAGACGCTGTTACGGCACGTCTTCTTTTTTTATCTTATAGGAAGGACTTGCCACGCTAACGCGTGGAAGCGCCTTTCCTATAAGATAAAAATAAATATGCGCACTCGCACAAGAGGAAAAATCAGCCCTATGCCGAAAGGAGAATGATTATGAGAGAATATGCAACACAGATGGAAGCTGCACGTAAAGGCATTGTAACAGAGCAATTAAGGAAAGTGGCGCAGAAAGAGCAGATGGCCGAAAAGGAGCTAATGGCGCTTGTGGCGGAGGGGAAAGTGGCGATCTGTGCAAATAAGAACCATACCTGCCTTGAGCCGGAGGGGGTTGGCTCCATGCTGCGGACAAAGATTAATGTAAATCTTGGCGTTTCCAGGGATTGTAAGGATTATGATGTTGAGATGGCAAAGGTTATGGAAGCTGTGGACATGGGGGCACATGCAATTATGGATTTGTCTTCTCATGGAGATACGGTCCCTTTTCGCAGAAAACTTACCGCGGAGTGCCCGGCGATGATTGGCACGGTCCCGGTGTACGATTCGGTGATTCACTATCAGAGGGATTTGGCGGACTTGACGGCGAAAGATTTCCTGGAGGTGGTGCGCCTTCATGCAAAGGATGGCGTGGACTTTGTGACGCTGCATTGTGGGATTACCAGAAAGACCATTGAGCAGATTAAGAAGCACAAACGGAAGATGAACATTGTTTCCAGGGGAGGTTCCCTGGTATTTGCCTGGATGTGCATGACGGGGGAGGAAAATCCATTTTATGAGTACTATGATGAAATCCTGGAAATCTGCCGTGAATATGATGTTACCATTTCGCTAGGGGATGCCTGCCGCCCGGGATGCCTTGCCGACGGCTCGGATGTGTGCCAGATTGAAGAGCTGGTGCGCTTAGGGGAGCTGACGAAGCGTGCTTGGGAGCGTGACGTACAGGTGATGGTGGAGGGACCAGGCCATATGCCGATGGACCAGATTGCAGCCAACATGAAATTGCAGCAAACAATCTGCATGGGCGCGCCGTTTTATGTGTTAGGGCCGATTGTGACGGATATCGCGCCAGGGTACGACCATATCACATCGGCAATCGGCGGGGCGATAGCAGCCCAAAATGGCGCGGCGTTCCTCTGCTATGTGACGCCGGCAGAACATTTGGCGCTGCCTAATGTGGAAGATGTGAGACAGGGGATCATTGCCTCAAAGATTGCCGCCCACGCTGCGGATATTGCCAAGGGTGTGCGCGGGGCCAGGGAGATTGACGATAGGATGGCAGACGCAAGAAGGGATTTGGATTGGGAGACGCAGTGGGAATGTGCCATAGACCCAGAGACGGCAAAGAAAATTCGTGAGGACAGAAAGCCGGAACATGATGATACTTGTTCCATGTGCGGGAAATTCTGCGCAGTGCGCAGCATGAATAAGGCGCTTTCCGGTGAATACATAGACATATTATAATGTTTCCAGGGAATATTGCTTATTCACATCAATAAAGGGAGGATGACATGAAAGGCTGGCTGTATTTGATTGCAGATTTTTCTTATGGGGAAGAGAAGATTAGGGATGCGTTGGAGGCGGGGGTTGATTATATCCAGCTTAGGGAGAAAAATATTTCTTCGGCAGAATATTTGCGAAGGGCAAAACGCCTGCGTGAGCTGACACAGGGCATGGGAGCGAAGCTGATTATCAATGACAGGCTGGATATTGCCATGCTCTGCGGTGCGGATGGCGTGCATTTAGGGCAGGAAGATGTGCCGGTAAAGGATGCAAGGCGGCTTCTCGGCGCGTGCAAGGTTATCGGGGCTACGGCCAAGACGGCAGGGCAGGCGCGGCAGGCCGTGAGGGACGGCGCGGACTATTTGGGCAGCGGGGCATGGTTTCCAACAGAGACGAAGAAGGACGCCATACCGATTACGGAAGAGGTTTACCGGACGATTCTGCAAGCTGCACCTGTCCCTAACGTGGCAGTTGGCGGCATTACCGCGGCAAATGGCAGGAAACCCTTGGAATGTGGTGCAACGGGCCTTGCCATCTCCGCAGGAATCTTAAGGGCAGGCAATCCTGCTGCGGAGGTGAGGAAAGTCCGGGAACTTTTGCAGGAGTTTGGCAGAGAGGCAGCCTGCATAGAAAGAGAGGGAAAATGTGAAGACAGTGCTTACGATAGCCGGCAGTGACTGTAGCGGAGGAGCCGGCATACAGGCGGATTTAAAGACAATTACATCATGGGGGCTGTATGGAGAGAGCGTGATTACTGCGCTGACAGCCCAGAATACGATGGGGGTAGCGGATGTTTTGCCGATATCCCCTGATTTTTTAGAAAAACAGCTAGAGTGCGTCTTTACGGATATCGTGCCTGACGCGGTAAAGCTGGGAATGGTTACGGGAGTGGGGCAGATGCAGGTAATCCGTAAGATTCTGGTGAAATACCAGGCGCGGCATGTGGTCATAGATACGGTGATGGTATCAACCAGCGGCAGAAACCTGATGGAACCTAAAGCTCTGGAATATTATAAGCGAAATATCCTGCCCTTAGCGGAGGTTTATACGCCGAACCTGCAGGAAGCGGAGGTATTGTTAAAATCATCCATGAAAACTAAGGAAGAAAGGGTTGCGGCGGCCAGGGAGTTTGCGTTACAATACAAAGGTAGCGTTTATCTAAAGGGCGGGCATGATGAATGCCGTGCCGATGATTTGCTTTTTGATGGAAAGGAACTTTCCTGGCTGTTGGCGCCGCACATTGCCAGCAGCAATACGCATGGGACGGGATGCACGTTGTCTTCGGCAATTGCCTGTGGGCTGGCTATGGGGTTTGGCGTAAAAGAAAGTGCAAGAAGGGCGAAAGAGTATGTCGCCGGCGCCATTGCTGATGGTATGTCCCTTGGAAAAGGAAATGGGCCTTTGAACCATATGTATCGCATGAAAGAACCGTAAAGGGGGTCTTTAAAATGAAGAAAAGAATTATTGTCCTGTGGCTGGCATTTTGCTTGATGGCGTCCGCGTGCAGCGGGAAGGGCGCTGCACAGGGGAATCAGCCGCAGCAAAGTGCAGGAGAGACAGCGGATGATAGAGAGGACGAGGAGCCGCCTAAGGCTGAGGAGGATAATAAGGAAAAGCAAAGCGGCTCCCAGACGGAGGCGGATGGAGACAGCCAGGCGCAGGAACTGTCTAAAGCGCCAGAGGTGACGTTTACGGATTATTCCCAGGAAATCCAGGATGAGGAGGACAAGGCGCTGCTTTTGTCGGTGACAGAGAACTGCCCGGTCATTAGCATTGAGGAAAATGAAGATGTGGCAAAGAAGATGAATATGGTATTTGAACAGCAGCATACGTCGAATCAGGATGAAATAGCGAGAAAGGTCCAAGAGGCAAAGGATTACCGCAAGGATTTGCCCGAGGAAGAAGCCAAATCTTTTACAGGGTTTGGCTATGGGATGAATTATAAGGTAATGTATGCTTCAACCAGGATTTTGAGCATTGAGTCTGAAAATTATGATTGGCAGGGGTCTGTGCATCCCAATACGTGGACTTCATCGTATTGTTTTGACGCGGCTACTGGAGATTTGCTATACCTGGCGGATATCCTCACGGATGAGGTAAAGGCGAGGAAGGTTGTGGAGCGGCATATTTTAGAGACGATTACCAAAGAACCGTACAAAGATGCGTTGCTGGAGGATTATGAAGGGTATGTCGCTGACGTGTTGACAGAAAATACATTTTACCTGAATGAGAAAGGATTGGTAGTAATCTGCAATCCCTATATGGTTACGGCATACGCAGCAGGGACAATAGAAGTAGAAGTCCCATATAAAGAGCTGAAGGGAACCATGAACGATAAATATATAATCAATAATTAATAAATGGAGTGCACTATGGAAAAATCACCGTTGACTACCCTGTGTTACATAGAGAAGGATGGTAAGTACCTGATGCTCCACAGGGTGAAGAAAGAACATGATGTAAATAAGGGCAAATGGATCGGAATCGGCGGGCATTTTGAACTAGGAGAAAGCCCGGAAGAATGTTTGCTCCGTGAGGTAAAGGAGGAAACCGGTCTTACGCTGACCGGTTATTCTCTTCGTGGGATTGTGACGTTTTCTGCTGTTGGCTGGCCGACAGAGTACATGTGCCTGTATACGGCGGATAAGTTTGAAGGGACATTAGCGGAATGCGATGAAGGCGCCCTGGAATGGGTGGGCAAAGACTGCCTGATGTCCCTGAACCTCTGGGAGGGGGACAAAATTTTCTTACGCCTGTTAATGGAAGATGCGCCATTTTTCTCCCTTAAATTAAGTTATGATGGGGACCGGCTGACGGAAGCGGTATTAGATGGCGAGTTATTAGGCTGTCCTTTGCCTGAACCCCAAGCATTTTCCTAGGGATGCAGGGTGACGGGGAGAACGGGGGAATTGGCAAAGACGCTCCTTGGGAAAATGTTTTGCAAAATATTAAATAATAAGAATATCCGCTTACGTAGCTGCTGGTTTTAGAAAGTTATATAAGGATATAATTTTTCTTCCCAGTAACTGCACAATCGCGCTAACTGCCAGGACGCGTTGGCAGGGCTGGTGCTGGGCAGTTTTTGGATGGCTGGGATTTGAGGGAACCCGGCAAGCGTTGGGGCGGTGTGTTTTTCAAAAAGCTCGCAGGCTTTGCCGCCATTGCCAAAGATACATGTTATGGAGGCCTGGGAGAGCAGCCCGGCAATGTCAGCCGGGACTACATTGCGGATACTGCTGTCAGAAGAACCGATAATATCACAGCTTTGGATTACGTCCCAGATGGCGATGCCGTGGGATAGGAGGAGATGTTTCTTCTCTTCGACGGTTGTGGGAAGCGGTTCTTTTGTTATGTGGGAAAGGACTTTCCAGAAGCGGTTCTGGGGATGCCCATAGTAAAACTGCTGTTCCCGGGACTTTACGGAAGGGAAGGTGCCCAGGATTAAAAGCCTGGACTTATTGTTAAATACAGGTGCAAATTGGTGGGTGAGATGCTGGTAATCTGGCATTGCAAGGCTCCTTTTTTATTATAAGGTTGTGGTGGAAAAAGCGTCTTAATAATTATAATACAAAATAGCTGTTTTAGACAATGACATATTGTAAAAATGCAGATAGTGTTGTATAATTTGTACATAATAATTTTTTTCTGTGGAAGGGAATTAGTATGCACATACAAATGCAATGTTGCGGAATCGTTTTAATGATGGTTCTGTTATTTTTCTATTTGAGGCAGCGGAGGATATCCTTAAAGACCCAGCGGGCGTTCCTGCGTGCATTTTGCTTAAATTTATTCTGCATTATCCTTGATGTTGCGTCTATCGTTGTAATATATCAGAGGGATAAGCTGCCAGGATGGCTTGTGGATTTTATCTGCAAGAGCTATCTGATCACTTTAGTGGGCGTTGCCCTTTGCAGCCTGCTCTATATCTGTGTGGACGTCTATGTTAAGAAAGAAGATTACAGGAAAGCTGTGCGCAGATATGAGATGATAACTGTGGCGGACGCTGTGTTAGTATATATTTTGCCGATTTATTATCAGTTTGATGAGGATGGGACTACGTTCCTGGTTACATATGGACCGAGCAACTTAGTGGCGTTTTGGGTTGCCATTGCTTTTCTGGTCGTGAATTTCTTTCTTATGAAGAAAGAAAGGAATAAGATTAATCCCAGGCGTCGGGAGGCTGTTTTGACTTGGATGGTGATTTGGGTCTGTGCGGCTATGCTGCAGTATTGCTATAATGGGATGTTGGTCTTAGGGTTTGCTTGTTCCATCGGCATGGTGGTGCTTTATCTGAAACTGGAGAACCCCGAGACGAACCTAGACAGGCAGTCGGGAATGTTTAACCATGGCGCGTTGGTTCAATATATCAGGCAGCTTTATAGCGAGGGCAAGGAGTTTTCCGTGTTGGCGGTGACCTTTGAGCGTTCTTTCCGCAAAACGATGGGCAGGGATGAATTAGAAGCAGTTAAGATGGAAATTATAGAATTTTTTATTAACTTGCCGGGTGTGTTTACATTTAAAAATGCCGAGGATGAGATTCTGCTCGTATTTAAAAATGCTGAAAAGGCAGAGAAGCAGATGCAGTCGTTATTTGCACGTTTTGACAGAGGGTGGGGAAAAGATGGCAGTTTTCGCATCCATCCCTGTTGGATATCCATTCCGGATGGCAATGTGCTGAGCAATGTGGAGGACATACTTTATTTAATCCGCGATATCAGGCAGAACAGCAAAGATTTTTCTGAGAGCCCTTTTTTCTATGTGGATAAAGAGAAAGCGGAAGAAATGTACAGGAAGAAGCGGACGGAGCAATTAATCCTGGAAGCGATGGAGAAAGACTGGGTGGAAGTGTATTATCAGCCAATTTATTCTACCAGGGAACGGCGTTTTACCTCTGCGGAGGCTTTGGTGAGGATTCGTGATGAAGAGGGGGGGCTTGTGCCGCCGGGGCTGTTTATTGAAGTTGCTGAACAGAATGGGATGATATTGAAGCTGGGGGAGATGGTTTTTGAGAAGGTATGCCGCTTTGTAAAGGAACATGATATCCGGCAGTATGGGCTGCACTATATAGAAATCAATCTCTCGGTGGTGCAATGTTCATATGAGCAGTTGGCGGAGGATTATATCAAAATTATGAAGAAGTATGATGTCCCGTCCAGCTTTATCAATCTGGAAATAACAGAGTCGGCGTCCATGGAGGCAAAACGAATATTGCTGAACAATATGAAGAGCCTGATGGATTATGGCGTGAAGTTTTCTTTAGATGATTTCGGGACAGGGCAGTCGAACCTTAATTATATTGTGGATATGCCGGTGGATATTGTGAAATTTGACAAGGATATGACGAATGCCTACTTTGAGAATGGCAAAGCAAAGTATGTTATGGACGCAGCCATGCATATGGTACATGGGATGGATTTGGAGATTGTGTCGGAGGGGATTGAGACGAAGGAGCAGTATGAGATTATGGAGGAGCTTGGGATTAGTTATATCCAGGGTTACTATTTCTCAAAGCCCTTGCCCGAACAGCAGTTTTTGGAGTTTATTTCCGCGGGCAATGAGGAAAATAGGCAGGCGTGCATGGGCGTTTGACTTCCGGGAAGCAGGGTTATGTGCAGGGATTGTAGAATAATGATTGTAGAACAATAAATTGTAGGAAGGAATTAATTTTTTCTCAAAATTAGTCGATATAATAAAGTAAAGATGCTTTTTAATAGTGAACGACAAAATAAGAAGAGGAAAGGGGGTTAGGGTTATGATGCAGGTCAGTAATGTAAATGCGGCGGAGAGCGCCCGGCAGGTATCAAGAGAACAGATAAGCGCGACGGAAGATTCTGTCAGCAAGGAGATTCAGGGTAAGATTACGGCTGCCCAGAAGCAAAGGCAGGAACTTTCTTCCAATACAGAGATGACTGCGGAGGAAAAGGCTGACAGACGCCAGAAGATCCAACAGGAAATCAGCGATTTGAAGCGGGAGCTTAGGCGGCGGCAGTTGGAAGAACAGAAAAAGCAGCAGGAAGAGGAAAAGGCTGCCAAGGCTAAGAAAGAACAGAAAGAAGACGCAGCCAAGGAATCTGTCAGGAAGCAGCAGAGAACGCAGCCTGGGCAGAGTGCCAACGGGCGGCAGGATAATATGCCCGGCGCGGATAGCGAGCGGAATGCCGAAAGTGCAAAAGCAGAGGAAGACGTCCGTGAAACCTTGCCTGGGATTATGCATAAAAGCCTTTCTACAAAGGCGACTGTCAATCAAATTGGTATAGTGAGAAACACGGCTGCGCAGGCCGAAGGGGCGGCGAGGGTCCGTGAGTCAGAAATCAACCAGGATGCAGCAAGAGGAGCTGACGCCACGGACGCTAGAAAGGAACAGCGGGCCCAGTTGCAAAAGGAAGTGCTCCGTTTAGAGCAAATGCAGTCCTTTATGTTTGGCGGAAGCGCCAAGGCTGAAGCAGGGGTTGTGAAGCAGACGTCCGGCAGCGTTGGGGCGAAAGGTTTTTACAATAATGGCGGTATGATGTTTAAGACGAATTTTCAGTCAGTCCAGATGGATATGAGACAATAGTAAGGTGGTCGGGTTGCCGACCACCTTTTTCATCTTATAGGAAGGACCTTGTCACGCTAATGCGTGAAAGTGCCTTTCCTATAAGATAAAAAATAATATGCGCACTCGCACAAAAAGTGTGAAAGCGCCTTTCCTATAAGATAAAAATAATATGCGCACTCGCACAAAAGGAGGTTTTTGGATGGAGGACGCCCATGTATTGCAACTGCCCGGTTCAAAATTTGAAGATTTGTATCTGTGTTTTTGCGGCGTGTCAGAATGTGAGCCTTGTCACAGCTTTGGACCTGCTGTGCGGCCCAATTATATTTTACATTATATCCTTTCAGGGAAAGGCATATACCAGGTGGGAGAGCGCAAGTATAAATTGAAGGAAGGTCAGGGTTTCCTGATTGAGCCGGAAGCAGTGACCTTTTATCAGGCAGACGCCAAGGAACCCTGGACCTATTTGTGGATTGGTTTTGCAGGCACGCACGCCGAACGGTTTTTGCAGGATTTAGGGCTGAATAGCAATCAGCATATATTCCAGAGCGGGTATAAAGAAGAATTGCAGAGGATTGTTTTAAGGATGTTGGAAAATAATACATTTTCCCAGACGCATCAATTTCACCTCCAAAGCCTGCTCTATGGATTTTTTGCAGTGCTTATGCGCGACGCTCAGACGGAAGCTGTTTCGGAGGAAGCCCGTGACAGCGTCTATGTGAAAAAAGCAGTTAATTTTATCCAGAATAATTATTTTCGAGAGATTGGCGTGTCAGAAATCGCGGAACATGTGTGTGTAAGCCGCAGTTATCTGTATAAAATATTTATCAAGAACCTTCAGGTTTCCCCCAAAGGATTCCTGACGCGCCTGAGGCTGGTGCGGGCGCGGGAATTGTTGGAAATTACAGAGCTTTCCGTGGAAGGGGTGGCAATGTCTTGCGGTTATCAGGATGTGTTAGTCTTTTCAAAAGCATTTAAACAGAAGATGGGGATGCCTCCCAGCCATTACCGCAGGATGCAGCGTGGGGAGCGAAATGGTTTTTGATTGTTGGAAGAAGAGGTATCACCATTAAGAAGGAAAGAGGGTTGGGAAACATTTTGACAGATTTCTGACACAAAAACCTCTAACATTTCCTCCCTGGGATTGTTTATAATGAATACAACTTAATAAGCAGGGAACGCCAGAAGGAGGAAATGGATATGAAGATTGTATATCATGAGGAATCAAAAGTGTTCCATTTATGGAATGAAAACATAAGCTATGTGATGATGGCGCTGCCAAATGGTCATTTGGGACAGCTTTATTTTGGCAAAAGGATTCATGACAGGGAGGATATGTCGGATTTACTGGAGCTTGCTGTGCGCCCGATGTCTTCCTGCCCATTTGCAGGGGACAGGACGTTTTCATTGGAGCATGTCAAACAGGAGCTGCCCTGCTTTGGCAGCGGGGATTACCGAAGCCCGGCAGTGGAAATTTGCCAGCTAAACGGAAGCAGGGTGAGTGACTTCCAGTACCAATCCCATCGCGTGGAAGCCGGGAAACCTAAGCTTTATGGGCTTCCGGCAACTTATGTCGAGGATGGCGCGGAGGCTTCTACGCTGGTGGTAGAATTGAAAGACCCGGTGACGGGAATCCGCGCCGAGCTTCTTTATACCATTTTTGCCGAGGGCGGGGTTATAGCCCGGAGCGTCCGCTATTGCAATGAGGGGGCAGAGCCTGTGCAGCTTGCGCGTGCCATGAGCCTTTGCCTTGATTTGCCGGATTGTGGTTATGAATGGGTGCAGTTATCCGGGGCATGGGCAAGGGAACGCCATATCGTAACCAGGGAACTTGTTATGGGCGTGCAGTCCATCGGCAGCCTGCGGGGCAATTCTTCCCATCAGCATAACCCGTTTCTTGTATTGAAACGTCCTACAGCGACAGAGCGTCAAGGGGAGGCCATTGGCATTAGCCTTATTTACAGCGGCAATTTCCTGATGCAGGCTGAGGTGGACGCCCATGACACCGTCCGGGTGTTGGCGGGGATTCATCCCGATACGTTTTCCTGGCAGCTAAAGCCCCAAGAAAGCTTTCAGGCCCCGGAGGCTGTGATGGTGTATACCGACAAAGGGTTAAATGATATGAGCCAGACCTTCCATCGGCTGTACCAGAAGCGTTTGGCAAGGGGGAAGTGGAGGGATCAGGAGCGGCCCATCTTAATAAATAATTGGGAAGCGACATATTTTGATTTTACAGAAGATAAACTGGTGGAGATTGCTGGAAAAGCCAAGGAGTGCGGCGTCGAATTGTTTGTGCTTGACGACGGCTGGTTCGGGGCAAGGAGCAGCGACCGCGCCGGCCTGGGGGACTGGGTGGCGAATACAAAGCGGCTTCCAGGGGGGATTACAGGCATAGCAGAGCGCATAGAGCAATTAGGCATGAAATTTGGGCTTTGGTTTGAGCCGGAGATGGTAAATGAGGATTCTGATTTGTACCGTCAGCGCCCGGAGTGGGTCCTTGCCGCCCCAGGGAGGGCAAAATCCCACGGAAGATACCAGTATGTGTTGGATTTTTCCAGGAAAGAAGTTGTAGGATTTATATATGAAATGATGGCAAAGATTCTCAGGGAGGCAAAAGTATCCTATATTAAATGGGACATGAACCGCAGCATCACGGAGTGTTTCAGCGCCAGCCTGCCGCCAGAGCGTCAGGGGGAGGTTTATCACCGTTATATCCTGGGGGTTTACGATTTATATGAGCGGCTAACCCAGGAATTTCCGGAAGTGTTGTTTGAATCCTGTGCCAGCGGAGGCGGGCGTTTTGACGCAGGGATGCTCTATTACGCGCCCCAGGGCTGGGTGAGCGATGATACGGATGCTGTAGAGCGCATGAAAATCCAGTATGGCACTTCCCTGTGCTACCCCATCAGCAGTATGGGTTCCCATGTGTCCATGAGCCCCAACCATCAGGTTTACCGCAATACGCCCCTGCATACCAGGGCGAATGTGGCCTATTTTGGGACGTTTGGCTATGAGCTGGATTTGAACCGCCTCACAAATGAGGAGGTTTCAGAGGTAAAGGAGCAGGTTTCCTTTATGAAAAAATACCGCAAGCTGATACAATTTGGCACGTTCTACCGTTTGGAAAGCCCCTTTGAAGGAAA
>CATLBW010000009.1 GCA_949879775.1 uncultured Lachnospiraceae bacterium | reverse complement strand
GGACGGTTTGCTGCGCCGAGTGCGGTCACGCAGTGACATCTTCCATTCGCACGAGTGCGCATAATTATTTTTATCTTATAGGAAAGACACTTTCACGCGTTAGCGTGACAAGCTCTTTCCTATAAGTAAAAAGGGAGCCGCTGCAAATGCAGCCGCTCCCTTTTCATGAAATCTTATCGACGAAGTTTCAATTTGAAAGAACTCATCAGGTTCTTCAACAAGCTTGCCTGGGAAGAAAGCTCTTCACTGGCAGCAGCGCACTCCTCACTGGTCGCAGAATTCGTCTGGACCACAGCAGAAATCTGGTTCATGCCCTCAGTGAGCTGTGCAAGCGCTACTGTCTGCTTCTCCACCGCTTCCACAACCATACTCATCTGGGACGTTACGTTGCCGGCATGGTGGTTGGTCCGGTTCAAAGAATCGGTAACGTCATTCACAGCCTGGCTTCCCTTCGTAACCGCAACGATAGAGCTTTCAATCAAATCTTTCGTTGCCTTGGCCGCTTCATCCGATTTGGCAGCCAGGTTGCTGACCTCCTCAGCTACCACGGCAAACCCCTTACCTGCAGAACCTACCCGCGCCGCCTCCACGGAAGCATTCAGCGCAAGGATATTGGTCTGGAACGCAATATTCTCTATCGTAGAAATAATTGTACTAATCTTCTGCGAGGATTCGGAAATCTCTTCCATGGCCGTATTCAGTTCCTTCACGTGCTCCATGCTGATGCCAAGCTGGGCGCCTGCCTTTTCGACAAATTCGCCTGCCTCTCCCGCTGCCGCGGAAGTCTTCTTAGAATTCTCAGAAATATCGGCAACCGTAGCGGAAATCTCCTCAACAGCGCTCGCCTGCTGGGTGGCTCCCTGAGCCAGGACCTGGGCGCTGCTGGATACCTGGTCGGACCCTACAGAAATCTGCCCGGCGCTGGCGGTAATCTGCCCCATAGTATTGTTCATCTGCCCTTGGATGCGGTCTAGGGACTCCTTAATAGACTGGAAATCCCCCACATATTCCTGGACGGCGTCATGCGTAAGGTTACCATCTGCAATAGATCCCAGCACATCGCCAATCTCACCGATATAGACTTTCATACGGCGAATCGTATCTTCAAAAATCTGCCCAAGAATCCCAATCTCATCATTGGAGTAAACGCCCGCCTTTACTTCCGTGCCCTTATCCAGCCCCAAATCACCAGTTTCCAGCTCCTCCGCCATCCTGGTAATCTTTCCTAAAGGCTTGGAAACACGCAGCCCTATGTAAATAGCCAGCAAAATGATAGAGACAAATACAGCAACGCCTCCTGTAATCATAGACAACATGACGCCGGTAGCGGTCTCTTTCTGCGCATCCTCCTCTGAGATGCCGGCAAAAATCAGCCCCGTCACATTCCCATCTTCATCTTTCGTAGGGACGTAGGAACAACGGTATTGGTTCCCGGCAATTTCCGTCTCACCTACATAAGCCTCTCCCTTCTCAATCACAATCGCACTCAATTCAGGAGCCAGGGGCGTGCCTACCACACGCTCTCCATCCTGCATCACTGTGCTGTACTTACGCATATCACCCTCAAATATCGTAAACTCGCATCCCATCCGGCTTTTCATCCCATCCAGGAGCGCGTTCATGTCATCCCCTTCAGACGCCATGCTAAGCTCATGCGCCAGCACATTCGTGCCATTCGTGCAGCGTTCCCGCAGCATCCTCGCTACCATAGTATTAAATACAGAAACACAAACAGACAATACCAAAACGACAGAAATAATCTGCATAATTCCCACAACAAAGCCAACTTTCAGCCCTATCCCCCTATAATTCCTGCGCTTTCGCCCCCTCGATTCCTGAACCTTACCCATCGTTAATTTCCTCCACATTCCAAATAGTATTGATTAAATATTATCTTTCACATTATATCATAAATTGATGAATTTTGGAAGCCTGTTTCTTGCACATTTTATATGAAACTTTATACAAGCCTGCCGCTCTGCAGATGGGGCGATGCCTGCGGCAGATTCCAATTTTTACATAAATTATGCCGAAAATTGATTGCAGTCTCAGATATTTATGGTACAATATTCAATAAGCGATTAAAAATAATGGTGAGGAGGAAATTTCAGTGAGATTAGTTACCCGTTCGGATTTTGATGGTTTGGCATGCGGCGCCCTGCTCTTAGAGGCTGGCATTATTGACAGTTGGAAGTTTGCCCATCCCAAGGACTTACAAGATGGGCTTGTGGAGGTAAATGATAACGATTGCCTGGCCAACGTGCCTTTTGTAGAAGGATGTGGTTTGTGGTTTGACCATCATTCCAGTGAGCATGAGCGGCAGGAACTGGAGGGCAAATACAAGGGCGAGAGCCGGATTACGCCTTCCTGTGCAAGGATAATTTATGAATATTATGGCGGCAGGGAGCGCTTCCCGCAATTTGACGAGATGATGGAAGCAGTAGATAAAGTAGACTCCGGGAACCTGACGATAGAGGAGGTCATGAACCCCACAGGATGGATTCTGGTAGGGTTTTTGATGGACCCGCGCACCGGCCTTGGCAGATGGCGGCAGTTTACAATCCCCAATTACCGGCTGATGGAAATATTGATGGATGCATGCCGTACAATGTCCACCGATGAGATACTGAACCTTTCGGACGTCAGGGAGCGGATTGAGGTATATCAGGAACAGACGGAGAAGTTCAAAGAGATGGTAAAGAAATATACCAGGGTGGAGGGGAACGTGATCATTTCCGATTTGAGAGGCGTAGATCCCATCTATACAGGGAACCGTTTCATGATTTACAGCATGTACCCCGAACAGAACATCTCAGCATGGATCGTCAGCGGGCGCGGCGGCATGGGCTGTTCCGCAGCGGTGGGCTACAGCATCCTCAACAAGACCAGCAATGTCAATGTCGGAAGCCTGATGCTGAAATATAACGGAGGCGGGCACAGGAAGGTCGGCACCTGCCAGTTTTCGGACGAAAATATGGAGACGGAACTGCCCAAGATGCTGGCAGAGCTGTGTGAGCTGGCGAACAAATAAAAGCCGCACATTTCGGGTTGTGCGCAGACGGACAAAAAGCCCCCCTAAGGCAGCAAAGCTTTCCTGCCTTAGGGGGGCCTGGCTTATTCTTTCACAAACACATCCTTGCCCAACCCACACCAGGGGCATACCCAGTCGTCCGGCAAGTCTTCAAAAGCTGTCCCTGGGGGAATCTCATGGTCCGGGTCCCCCACTTTGGGGTCATACACATAACCGCAGGGTTCACATAAATATCTGTCCATTGCTAACACTCCTTTTCTTTTTTTTAAAGTATGCCCTGTATATGCAGGAAATAGTCCCCTCTAAGCCAAAATATGCGCTGCCCAGCGCCACCCTTATTTTAAAATTTTATCCAAAGTCTCTAACAATACGTCAATTTCAATGGGCTTGGAAAGATGCCCATTCATCCCGGACGCCAAGGCTTCTTGCTTATCCTCCTCAAAAGCGTTGGCAGTCATGGCAAAAATCGGTATGGAGGATAAGCCCGGGTTCTTGAGGGCGCGGATTGCCCGGGTTGCTTCATAGCCGTTCATCACAGGCATACGCACATCCATAAGTATCAACTGATAATACCCAGCCTCTGAGTTCTTCAGCATATCCACGGCAATATGCCCATTTTCCGCAATCTCCGCCGTAAAACCTGCATCTTCGAGGATCATCTTTGCAATCTCCTGGTTAAGCTCATTGTCCTCTGCCAGCAAGATACGGCCGGTATGGCGTTCTTTGGGCTTCTCTTCGCCGCTGCCCATTTCTTTCTCTTTTTCCTCTTCCTCCGCACATACAATGGAATACAGGCAGCTATGCAGCTCCGAGTAAAACAGGGGCTTGCTGCAAAATGCCGTAACCCCGGCTTCCTTTGCCTCCTCCTCAATATCCAGCCAATCGTATGCCGTAAGGAGGATAATAGGCACATCCTCCCCCATCTCCTTGCGAATCCTGCGCACTACCTCAACCCCATTGAGGTCGGGCAGCATCCAATCCACAACATAGACATTATAATTATCCCCCCTGCTGACTGCCTGATGGGTGCGCAGCAGCGCCTCCTTGCCTGACAACGTCCACTCTGCACGCATCCCAATCTGGGTCAGCATATAAGTGACGCTGTCGCAGGTATTGAAATCATCGTCTATCACCAATGCACGGCAATTCTTCAATTGCGGGATATCCTGAGGCTCCTTTGCTTCTTCGTTCAAACGGAAGGTAAAGCAAACCGTGACCTCCGTGCCTTTATCCTGCTCACTCTTCACTGCAATCGTGCCGTTCATCATGTCCACAATATTCTTCGTTATCGCCATCCCCAGCCCAGTACCCTGGATACCGCTGGTGGTGCTGCTCTTCTCCCGCTCAAACGGCTCAAACATATGCGCCACGAATTCCTCGCTCATGCCAATCCCGTTGTCCCTGATACTGAATTCATATGTCGCATAACCCTTGGGCGCGCTTGGCTTTTGGATAATACGCATACTGACCATGCCGCCTGCAAGCGTATATTTGACCGCATTGCTTAAAAGGTTCAAAAGCACCTGGTTCAGCCGCAGCTTGTCGCAGCAAATCTCCTCATCCATAATATCCACGGCGTCGATATACAAATCCAACTGTTTCGCCCGGATATCCGCCTGCAGGATGTTGCGCAGCCCATGGAGGATATCGGGCAGGCTGCAAGGCTTCTCGTCGAGATGCATCTTACCGCTTTCAATACGGCTCATATCCAGGACGTCGTTTATCAGGCTCAGCAGATGGTTGCCGGAAGTCATAATCTTCTTTAGGTATTCCTCCACCTGCTCCCTGTCGTCAATGTGCGTAATGGCAAGCGCCGTAAACCCTACAATCGCGTTCATAGGCGTACGGATATCATGTGACATATTAGATAGGAAAATACTCTTTGCCTTGCTTGCCCGGTTCGCCTGCATTAGGGCGTCTTCCAGCAGGGCCTTCTTCTTCATCTCATTCCTGGTCTCCGCATCCACGCTGCGGATTCCAAGGACAGCCCCCTGCTTCTTTTCCCACCTTCCTGCACGGACTATCTTCATCTGGAAATATTTAACTTCTCCATGCAAAACCGCCCGGTAATTAATATAATGCAGCTTCTTTTCCCTTAATTCTCCCTTCAGGCTTTGCGCTGAGACAGCTTCCCGCATCATTTCCCTGTCATCTTCATGCACAAACTCCTCTATGTAAAGCTCCATGCCTTTGGAAAAACAAACCTTCCCCTCAGGATCAAATACAAACGCGCGCCCTTCCTCCCCATTGTTGCGCAGGATAATGCCAAAATCCGAATTAAACTCAAAGAAACATACAAGGTTATAATCAATGCTCAGTGCATGGATCAGTTCCTCCTGCTGCCTCTCGTTCTTTTCTGCCTGAAGCTTCTGCGCCGTGCAGTCCAAAAGGAACCTCTGGTAGTAAAGCCTCCCATTTTCTTCTATGAGCTTGACATTGCCCATAATATGCAGGATTTTCCCATCTTTGTGCCGCACGCGGTACTCTGTGCTGACAGTGTCCCCTTCTTTCTCCAGCTCCATGATGCATCTTCTAAGCTTCCTCTTGTCTTCCTCTAAAACAGTCGACGCGATCAAATCAAACCCATCCGCCATCATCTCTTCGGTCGTCCCATACCCTAAAATTTTCAACGCAGCTTTATTGGCGCTGACTACTTCCTTGCCATCTAAAGTATGGAGCATGACCCCACAATCTATAGAAGTGAAAATCTTCTCAAGCGTCTGGTTCTTCTGCAGGATCTCCCGCTCATAGATCCGCTCCTTCGTCACGTCAATCGCCACGCCCACTGTCCCCATAACGCTGCCATCCAAATCATACAGAGGGGACTTATATGTTGTAAGCGTCCGCTCCCCAGCCCCGGTCTTTATCACTTCTTCCGACACACAGGTCTTCCCGCTTTCCATGACCTCACGCTCAGACTCAATGCACGCCGGGTCGTCGCTCTCCACATCCCAGATATAAGCATGGCCCTGTCCTTCCACCTGCTGCTTGGTCTTATTTACCGTCATACAGAAGCTGTCATTGACCTTCTTATGGATGCCGTTCTTGTCTTTATACCATACCAGGTTCGGCACATGGTTAATCGTCTCCTCAAAGTACTGGCTGGTCTGCCAAAAATCCTTGTCCTGCTTATATGCCTGCTGCCATCTCAAAAAATGGAACCTAAGCTCCCCAGCCGACATCGGGCTGGTCCATATATCTTTTATATTAGGGAAACCTTCTTCCAGGGCGCTAATCTGCCCCTTATCCGCCAAAAGGATAAGCTGTGCATCCCCTCGCTTTGCCTGTATAAGCCTCTGCACGGCTTCCTTAGCATCCAACCCCTGCAAATCAGCCAGGATTACATCCGCTTTCCCCGCCAATGTTTCCTCCACGCTGCCGCTTTCCATATATTCATGGGTAAAATGTTCAAGAGGGGGCATTTCCTTTATAATGTCAAATGTTGTGCCCAGCAGATAAAAATATACGTGGCAATGGTACATAGTACTTCCTCCTTATGATCAAATTTTGACATGAACCATCTTGTAAATTTATATTGAATCAACAAGATTATACTTCACAGATGCTATAAAAACAAGTAAATTTTCATTTCCCTCCCTATGCAAGCCCACAGATTTCATCCACGGATTTAAGGATGTTTTTAATTTCCGCATCGTCTCCCGGGCGCTCCTTGAGGATTTTCAGGATGTCCGCTTTTGCCTTGCCGATGCTCGCGATCTGCCCCTCAAGCGTAGCGCGCAGCTTCTGGCGGCGCACCAACAGCTCATGCTTGACTTCAACCATCTCTTTCTTGTCCAGGATTGCCTGCGCCTGGTGCGTCCATATCTTCGTATCATAGAGCTGATATCTGTGCAACAGCATCATCAACTTATCATTGAAAAACTCAAGCTCGTCATTCGTCTTCTCGTACTTCTCCCGCTCCCGCACTTCCTCTAAATACTGCTCCCAGATATAATTCAGCTCATAGGAATTCTTGGCATGGTACTTCTCACATGCATAATCCACTGCATTCGTGACATTCACATACTTAAAGGAAATCTTATTCAAAAGCGTTATGGCACGGTTTATATTCGCCTGGGAACGCTTGATATCCAAGCTGTCATTCTGCAGGCGCCAGACCATCACAATCCCCGCCATAGCCGCCACAAATACTGTCGCCAAAAACGGCAGCTTAATATCAAAATGAAGGGTCGTCCCCAGCACGAAAACCAATATGAGCGCCGCCGCAAATACGCCCGCCAAGGCGTACAGCAATTTACGCAGCACATGGCTCTCCTGCTCTAAGGCGTCTTTATAATACCGCCACTCTTCCTTTTCCCCCTCTAGGTACTGCATGTCGCGTTTCACAGTCGTCTGGTACGTCTCGTTCGCCTTCAGGCGCTTGATGATATCCGGCATCTGCTCCTCTAGCTGCTCCATCTGGGCAAACTGGGCGTCAGAAATATTACGCTTTTTATTCAGGTAGGCGTCACGCGACTGGCTTAATTCCACGACATGCCCCGCAACCTCCTGAATCTCCGAAAATTCTTTTTCCGGCAAATCCTCAATCTTTTGGATATCCGTCAAATAATCCGTCGCAATCTTGTAATCCCGCTTCGTCTCCTCCAGCGCTTTTGCCGCCGTAAGGATCTGCTCGCAATACTCCATCGCCGTTGTCTTGGGCGCGCCGCCCGCCAACTCTGGGGAATGCTTTGGCCTGCGGCCCCTGGGCGCTTCAGACGCCCATAATTCATCAATATATTTTGGCCTTTTCTTTTTCCTGAATAATCCCATTTTACTCACTTTTCCTATACTCTAATCTCAACTTGAACAACAAATCTTCCACCATGCCCTCATAGCCTGCACGGTCCCCGAAAACTTTCAGCTCATGCAGCTTCGACAGCTTCTTGCCCATGCCTCTGTCGTATTCCTCTCCCCCGGCTCCCATGCCCTTTGCCTCCGTCCCTTTCGCAAGGCCATCCCTGCATGTCAGCGCAAAAAGGTACGCCTCGCTGCTCACCGTCTGCTGCCCAATCTCATAGGCGCGCTTGTAACACTCCCCGGCAGCTTCAAATAGGAACTGCCGGGCATATAACGTGCCCAGGTTATGCCACACGCGCCCTTTAAAGAACAGGTCGCTTTCCTCATCCAAAGCTTTCTTATATTCCAGCCATGCCTTGCGGTATTTCCCTGCCCGCAGGAAACGGTCCCCCTTCAGCTTAGCCCTCTGCGCAGGGCTGGTGCTCTCCATGCTCTTGACAATGGAGACCGCCTTCGCGGCGTCCTTGCGGCTGTAATAGCCCCCTGCCTCCAAGATCCTCTCCATGCACCAGCCGCCGCTTTTGCCCTTCTCAATCCCCTCGCGCAGCACTTCCGATAAATGCTCCATACCGGTTTCATCTGCAAGCCACTGGCAAAACGCCTCATTATAAAAACTCTCCTCCACGGATTCCGCATTGCGGTATAGATACTCACACAGCTCCTCAAAGGAATACAAATATATCCTAGCGCTCACAATCAACGGCCTTTTTGCCACCCGTCCTTCACAAACCCACATCCTGCCCATTGCCTTCTCCAATCTACATTTCAAATTCCCACGTCTGTCCCTTGTCCGGCCGTATCCGCCCCCAGCCCAGGTCGCGTACCCTTAAGAGGAGTTTCCCGCCCCCTGCGCACGAAATGTCCAAAGACAGCCTGTTCCTCTCCCCTTCCATAACGGAAAGCCCTGGCAGCTCTAAGCTCTCTATCCTCGCTTCCCTGCTCCCCGGCTCCTGCACCCAGATTTCCAGGACGTTATCCCCTTCCAACAAAATACGCATATGCAGCTCCACCTGGTGGCGGTTGCTCCCCGCCTCAATGAGCGGGCAGAAAAACTCCGCGTCTCCCCGCACTGCCTTGAGCATGACGTTTGCCCTCACCTTATAATCACAAAGATATACCGTCGCCGCCTCCTCTTTATGGTTTTGCAGCATTCCCGCATAACAGGCGCCTTTCGTATAGAGGTTCTTTCCCATAAACGCCCTGCGGTTACGGCAGATTAACTGTAAGGATTCCTCCATCCAATCGCCCTCAAAGCCAGAGCCAATCAGATACGCCGAGGAAACAATCCTGCCGGCCAGCGCCCGCTTCACCATCGCGGCGAACTCCATATCGCGCTGCTTAGCTCCTTCCGGCAGCTTGCCCAGATACGCCTCGCCCACTTCCGCCAACATCGGGCTGGCCTTCATGTTGCAGGAAAACAAACGGCAGTATACGCCGTTCCCCTCGTCCTCAAACAACAGCGCCTGCTGCTTCCACAAAGACTCATCCTGCGAAACCACATAAGCGTAAAAACTCTCCCGATGGTCCTGGATAATCACCTGCTCCTTTGCCAACCCTAACCGCTCTGAAAACTTCTGTAAAAAAGCAACCGATTCCTCCGTAACCTCTTCCAGGGAAAAGACGCACTTCGTCACAGCCTGGATTCCCTGCGGGGGAAGCGCCAGCCTAAGCAATTTGCGGAAAAACACCCCCAACAAATCTTCCGCAGCATAATCGCGGTCCAAGGTGACAACCTCTTTCCCCAGCGCACGCTTCAAGAGGTCCGCGGCATAATAGCCCTCGCCGCTCTCCGCCAGCCGCCTGCCCTCTTCCCCGAAACACCACTGGCCGCCCTTCTTGCGTTTACAGATTGCCGTAGGGATCAGGTACAGTTCTGAACCTGCCAGCGTGCTCTTCGTCTCTGGTTCCGCAAGCCCGGCATGGTAGCAGCTTATCTGCATCCACTGCCTGCCTGCCTCTATTCCAATATACCATTCCTCTCTCCTCGGTTTCATCTCAGCCTCCATGTAACTCACAGCAGCGTAAATTCACGCTTCACCATCTCATCTGCCTGCCCATAAGTCTCTAAGCGTTTCAGCAAGGTTGCCTCATCCTTCATCTGCCATGACGCCATCATATCGTCAATCAGCGCCAGGCGCCCTTCCTCGCCGCTGTCCGTAAGGCCCGACCTTACAATTTGCCCGCTCTGGGTCACCTTATACTCCCCATCTATTTCTTCCTTGATATAGTATGGGATATTTTCCTCATAGAAAACCAAAAATTCCTTTGCAAAAATCCCCTCGTACATCTGCTCCATCTTGCGTTCCACATATTTCGTATAGCCAACGGGGAGGTAATCAATATACACCTCCGCCTGCGGGTTTGTGCGGTATTCCACCACAACGCGGCCATGAAGCAAATATTTATCCCGCAGCCTGCCGGGCAGCGATTCAAAAAAAGCAAAGCAGCGCCCTTCCCTCACCAGCCCTTCCAAGACAGGCTCAGCCATCTGCCAGTCCTGGCGCGAGGTCTCCGGCTGCAACGTGCACCACTTCAAAAAGGCCAGCGCGCATACGCGGTTTAACCCCTTCCCTTTGCCAAGAAGGTCGGCGATTTTGCGGAATACGAAAGACGACACCAGCGCATCCCGCACCACATACAAATGCGCCATCTGGCTCAGATAGGCCAATATCACGTCGTCCCTGCCAAGGTTATGCACATAGCTCTCAAACACCTCTTCTAAGCGCACAGAAAAATCCCCGGTGTACAGATAGCGCCGCAGGCAGCGTTCCTCCAACCCATAAGTGTCAAGCTCAAACCCGCGCGCCGCCTCCCAGAGCTTTAACATTTCGCCAAGGCTGCCCTCAAAATTGCTGCACAGGTAGAGCAGCGTCCGCTCATTGTACTTCCCGCGCAGGAACACTTCCCGGCACATCTGCAGCAGGTAATTGTCCGCTTCCTTTGTCCCCTCCTGCTCTAGCCGGTCCAGGCAATAGCCAATCACATACACCAGCTTCGTGGGCGAGATATTCTCCATGCCATACCCCAGCAGAAGCTCATACACACGCTTATAGTGCCGCCTCGCAACCAAAAGCCGCATGATTTTCTCCCTGCCTTGCCTGCCAAGCCCTTCCATTGACACAGACAGCAGGAATTGGTCCAATGCCTCCCCTGTATAATTGTCATAGAAATAGGCAATCATCTGGGGGCGCAGCTCCCTGCGGTATTCCTCGCTGATTTCCGGGGAATCCAATATCATCTGCAGGTAAGCTAAGTCCTCCTCCTCGTACGTCTGCCATATTTTCTTCTTGTCGAAATATTTCAACAGGTATGGCAATTTGTCGGGGGCGCACGCCATGCCCTGTTTTAAGAACGCCTCGCTCTCCATAAGCGGCGTTGCCTCAAGCTCTTCCTCGGGGATAAAACGCCTGCCCTTGGCGTCCTCAAGCAGCAATTTGTAAGAGCTTCCATAAATGCCCACATACGCCCTGCCATGGACAAGCGGCGTTACCTGCTCCTTTTTCAGCGTATGCTGGCAGACAACCAGGCTATGCGCCATGGGGTTATCACAGCGCACCTCACAGGCAAACAGCGCCCGCGCCATATCCTTTGCCAGCTCCGCCGTCAATAGCTCAGGCGTTAAGGCCTCCCGGTAAACAGCGGCAAGGACACGGTCAACCTTACCGCCTTTGAGCTGCTTTAGGGCAAATTCACGGATGTTTTTGCTATAATGCGGCCAGACATTTTTCCACTGGGGCTTATTCTCAATCATCGCCTGGTAAAGCAGTGCCTCCGCTTCCCCGGCAAAATTGCTGTACGATTGGAAATAAAGGACAATCTGCCGGGGCAGCTTCTCCATCTGCTCCCTGTTTGCCGAACGCACCCAGGCTTCATGCAGGCCGGCAATCCTTAAGTCCTGCGCCACCCCCAGGTGATACCATTTCCAATACTCTTTACCGTAACGCTGCCCTTTGATACAATAGCTGCAAACCGCCTGCAAAGATTCCCTGCCCGGCGCCGCATCATAACACGCTTTGAGGATATTGTACCAAACAGGCTCGTGGACGGGAATCTCCGGCAGCAGCTTCACGACCCTCTCTGCAATGCCCCGCGTTACCACCTGGCGCTTCACCATGAAATTCAACGCCTTCTTCTCGAAATCCGTAATGCCCGTCAAAAGGTACGGCTCCTTTTCCAGAATCCTCCACGCTTCTAAGTACAGCAGCACGCTTTCATTCCCCTGCCTGATATGCCCCGCAATCACCTCTAACTTCTTGCCTTTGCTGTAATTCCACTCCTCGTCCAAAAACAGCAGCATCCATAAGAGCACCGATTCCTGGGGGCGCTTATAGTAGATCTTGCGGATTTTAGCAGTACATTTATTGACGTACGCAGGCTCCGGCTCCTTTAATGACGTGAGGTACAAATAATACGCATACAAGGGCGATTCCTTATCCACCTTATTGCGTGGAAATGAATTCAGCGCCCATTCCGCCTCCTGCCGCTGCCGGTTTGCAAAATACACCTGGGCCTTTGCCAACAGATACCAAAGATCCCCTGGCATCAGCTCCTGCATTTCTTCCAGGCCGCGGATTGCCTGCCTTGCCCACACGCCCGCCACAGTCTTATGCATCCCAAACTTGAGGTAATCTTCCACAAGCCTTGCCTGCTTCTTCTGCACTTCCCAAATCGGATGTACCTTGATCGCCGCATCCCTGGTGGCGCAGACTACGACCTCTTCCTTCTGGAACGGGGTCGTAAGCGTCAGCTTCCCGTAGTTCCTGCCAGGGTGAAGCTTATCCGCGTCAATCATATACTCCACGACGCCGCGGCTCCCCACGAAATCCTCATCGGTAACGCGCTGCTTTAGCGGCTGTATCATCTCCCCGTCCGCAAACACATCAATTGCTAAATGCCACCATTCTACTTTATGCAGCACAACGCTCTCCTTGCGCTCCTGCGTAACGCCGCGGAACTCCCGTTCCCCCTCCTCTACCACGAAGGTCACGCGATTTTTCTTGCGTGAGGCTATCAAAAACTCTTCTACCTGCGCCCGTGTACACGGCCTGCGGCACAGCCCCCTATACGCCAGCCGCGCCTCCTCTTCATTGGGCGCAAAAACCGCCTCAAACTCCGGCTGGGAAAATACCTTTACCGCCTCGTCATAAGACGTCCGCGCCAGGTTCGCGAACTCCACAATGCTCTTCACCTTCCCCTGCGGCCCCTTCGGGTATTCCCTGCAGACAGACACCGAAAAGGGAAGCATATACTCCCCCTGGTCGCTGATAATATGGAAATTCCCCTCCTGAGAATCCCCGTCCGTCAGCCCCTCACCGTGAAATTCAAATTTCTGCCTGACGTCTGTGCCTGCAAATTCGCTCTGCAGGCACCGCATCCGCGGGCTGGTTGCGCACACCGTCCCTGCCACCGGCAAGCCCTCGCTGCTTCCTATCGTAAATTCTCCTGTGTATACCGCGCCCTCCAACATCTCGATTTCCAATTTCTCCGGGGTAAACTGCAAGATGGAGGACTGGCGGGTACAAATCCCTGCTGCCAACTCTTCAATTTTTCTCTGCAAATCGTCACCTGCTTGCTTTTTTATCGTGATTCGTTATAATGGAAATAGTTGTCTTTATTATAAACGATTTACACACCGGTGTAAAGAAGGAGGATTTCTTATGATTCAGCATAAAGACCATTTCCACGGAAGTGATTTAGAAAAAATTGAAGAGATTTACGGCATAAAAAAAGAAGAGATTGTAAGCTTCAGCGCCAATGTGAACCCGCTGGGCGTCTCCCCCATGCTGCGTGAAGGGCTTGCCAGCCATATAGACGCCATCACCGCATACCCGGACAGGGAATATACTTCCCTGAGAAAATGCATCGCCGCTTATGCAGGCACAGATTATGAAAACATCATTATGGGCAACGGCTCCACGGAGCTTATCTCACTGTTTATCCAAATCGAGCACCCGCAGAAAGCATTGATTATCGGCCCTACCTACTCAGAGTACGAACGTGAAGTCTCCTTAGGCGGCGGCACGTGCCTCTATTACCCCTTGAAGGAGGGGCAGGACTTCGCCTTGGACGTCAGCGACTTCACCGCTCACCTCAATGAGAGCATCGAGCTGGTCGTCATCTGCAACCCCAACAACCCCACCTCCGGCGCCATCACACGCCGCATGATGCGCCAAATCCTCGACGCCTGCAAGCAGCATGACATTTTCGTCATGGTGGATGAGACGTATGTTGAGTTCGCGGACAACGCCGAAGAAATTACCTCCGTCCCGCTGACCGCCTACTACAACAATATCGTCATCCTGCGCGGCACTTCCAAATTCTTCGCCTGCCCCGGCCTGCGCCTGGGCTATGCCATCACGGGCAGCCGCGACTTAATCAAAGAAATCAATACAAGAAAAAATCCCTGGACCATCAACTCCCTGGCTGCAATTTCAGGTGAGATAATGTTCCGGGATTCCTCTTATATTTCGCGCACCCGCGCTCTGATTTCACAGGAACGCAGCCGAATCTATGATATTATTATGGCCGACGGCAGGTTCAAGGCATATCCGCCCCATGCAAATTTCTTGCTTGTGCGCCTTCTCGATGATGCCCTGTCATCAGAGATGCTCTTCGACCAAATGATCCGTCAAAAAATGATGATCCGGGATTGCTCTACGTTTCCCTTTCTTGACAATAAATATATCCGTTTCTGCTTCATGACGCCGGAAATGAACGACAAGCTCATCTCCTGCCTCCTAGGGCGCGATTAATTTCCGCCCGCATGGGGCGGTCCCCGCCTGGCGAAATGGGAAAGCTTTCCCTATCCACGGCCGCTTAGAAAAAATAATCCAGCAGCATGTTCGCCACCACAAAAGCAATGAAACAGAGTATGATGACACCACAGCCCCTCAAAAAGTCTTTCATTCCTAATATACCCGCGACGTACTCTTATAGGTGAGTTTTTCCCCGTCTACGTCAAAGATGGCATAGGTGCGGTACGTGCCCCTCTGGGTCAGCGTGTGGTCTTCTCCCATGGTCCTGCTTCCAGTTGTGCTGGAGCCAACCCAGGAAACCTTGGTCACCCAGGAAGTGCCCTCCTTGCGCTGCAGGCGCATGGTCACCGTGACGCGGCAAACTCTCTTGGCAATGGCGCTGGCATAGACATGCGCGTTGTTGCCACTAATCACAAGGTCCGCAGTAATCCTTGCTGCATTGACATACTGCGGGTCAATCCCTGCCTCACCGCCTATCTGCACCGTGCGGGTCGCCGCGTAGCTGCTGCTGACAGGCATAATTGCGAGTACGGCTGCCAACACCAGCGACATCCATAATCTCCGTTTCATTTTCATCTTTTGTGCTCCTTTCCTTATCCGTTCTGGCCGCTGCCGTGTATATAAAAACTTCCCTCTATAAGTAGTAACAACCCAGGGACACAAAACATGACACATTTTTTAAAAATTTATTAAAAAATATTAAGAAACGGCAACAAAATACTTGCGCTAGCGCGGCTGCTTGGCCATTGCTCACGGGAATAAAGCCCAGCCCACTTAGCTGCATCTTATCATCTCCATGCACGACTGATAATATCTGCCACAGGTATCGCACAGGCCAGAGAGCGGTGGATTCCTTTATGTGGCTGCACCAATCCTATTCTGCTGAACAGCAGATTTATTTGACGTTCCGTGAGCTTAGTCCACCGCACGCAGACCGGCGGCAATCTCCAAAAACTCCTCCTTAGAAAAATCACCAATAAATACCAACATATACTCGTCATCGGAAAGCACCAGATTGGCAGTATCTGTGTCACGAACATAAAAACCTGTCAAATCACCAAGCTTGACTTCTTCCATTTCCTTCCTGTTGGCTGTGACATTGCCTAGATTTTTATTATCTTTTCTGCCTTGATTGAAGATAAATAAATTCCCCTCTTCATCGGCATAGGTCATAAAATAAATCCCAACATCCGCATCCAACTGTTCTTCCATTACCTCATATCCTTCAGGAAGTTCTGCCAGTTCATACTTACGCAGCTTTTCTTTCGATACTTCTTCCCCCTCCTCTTGCTTCTGAATCTCGACATAATCTCCATGCTGTTCCATCCAACTGTCATGCAGCCAGATAATGATGGGGTTCGTGCCGCTGGCTGTTGTGCCAAACAGCACCAGCGCCAATGCCAATACGACAACGATTGCCCTGCGGGAGCGCACCGGGCGCATAAGCTCCAACAAGGAGAAGCCCCCCGCAGCCTTGTCTGCCTTGTGTACAGCTTCGCCTTCCCCATGCGCCGCCTTCTCCGACGCCACCGCTGTGCGCAGCATCGCATCCATATTCCTGCGGAACCTCCTGGAATACCGGTGCTTGCGGAACTTCTTCGGACGCTTCGCATAATCCTGTGCCACCATCTCGTCAAAGGCGGCCGCAAACAGCTTGTCCAGCTCATCCGCTTCTTTGCCCCCTTGCGCCTCTTCGGTCCCTTGCGCCTCTTCTGCTCCTTGCGCCTTTTTTTCCATATCCTCCTCAGCCCTGATGCCCGTACCGTCTGTAATACCCATATCCTCTTCTGTGTTCTTCCTCATGGTCTAACCCCTCCATTCTCCCAAATTCTTCCTGTGCATAACCTTTACCTCTTATATAGATAGTAACAACTGAAACCCTGTTTTCATGACACCTTTTTACCGGAAATTTGTAATAAAATACGCATTTCTCATATTTTTTAAATTTTTTTCAAAAAAAGTGTCATATTTGACCCCCTGAAATTGTTACATTAATGAGGGAGTATATTACATATACTGCGGAAAGCCCTTGGGATACGCCTGCTTTTTCGTGTTCCAGGGGTTTTCTGCGGCCAAAAATGGGACAAAACATAAACTAATCAAAATCTTAGCATGATTTTAGCGTTTAAGCAATGGAAAACGACCGGAGTTTCTCCAATTTAGGTAACAATTCAGCCAGCCGGGATGGATTGAGGGAATTCTAAAGACGTTGCTATTTTTGAGGGAATTTAACCTAATTATACAAGAAATTTCAGCGTTTATTATATGTTCCTATCAGCAAGGACGGTAATCCCGCAGACTGGATGTACTTGTCTCCAATTCAGGTAGACCTATCTCTGCCGAAATACCACGCTCTTGCCCAGCAGCTTGAAGCGGACTATTACAATATATGCGAACAGTTAAACCAACAATTATCTGAATCTGACAGAGCGGCGCTACATTCTGCAAACGGTGAATACATCCAAATCCGTACAAAGGATTCCAAACCACACCACCCTATATATTCCAGTATTTATGGTCGTGAAATATCTGACAAAAACAGAGCATTCTATTTCAAAAAAGAATTCATGAGATATATTACATGAATGAAACTGGATAAGGAGAAAACAGAAATAATGTATCATGCTATCCAAATAGAGCGGCAAATATTAATTTTTCTTGTAAACGGACCTATATCATGCCATAATATAAGTAAAAATTTCTTAGCCGAAAGGAGCATAATGAAATGAATACACAGATATTAACTGTTTCTTCTAAAGGGCAGATTTCTCTTCCAGTCAGTATTTGTGAACGCTTGTCAATTGATGCTGGGGATAAGCTGGTAGCATATACCTCGGGAGATGTGATCATGCTCAAGACATTAAAGCTTCCTTCTACAGAAGAATTTGAATCGATGTTAGATGAGGCACAGGAATGGGCGGCTTCCGTCGGCTATGCTGAAAATGACATTAATGATATCATTAAATCTTCAAGAAGGAAAAAAAGAATATGAGAATTGTGGTAGATACAAATGTTTTGATTTCGGGTGTGTTTTTTGGTGGATTCCCCAGGAAAATACTCAGTTCTATAGTCAACGGAAAAATAACGGCCTGTGCTACATCTGAAATTATCAATGAATACGAAGAAATTATACAAGAGATGATTGACCGAAAGCAAGGACATATCAATAGGGCGATTCTTATTCCGCTGATTAAAACTATGGAAATAATTGAGCCGTCTTCTCATATTGCAATATGCCGTGATCCAGATGATGACAAATTTCTGGAATGTGCAAAAGATTCTCGTGCTTTATATATTGTCAGCGGTGATAAAGACTTGCTTGTAATTGAAAAATATGAGAACATTCAGATTGTGACAGCAAAAGATTTCTGTGAAGAGTATTTACCTGATTAATTCAGGGCAGTATAGGCATTGTACAAAAATGTCTGTAGAGATAGCTTGTCTTTTCTAGGCTATTTGCTGCCCCTGCTTTCATGACACTTTTTACCAGAAATTTGCAAAAAATACGCATTACTCGTATTTTTTTATCTTTTTTAAAAAAAAGTGTCATATTTGACCCCCTGAAATTGTTACATTAATGAGGGAGTATATTACATATACTGCGGAAAGCCCTTGGGATACGTCTGCTTTTTCGTGTTCCAGGGGTTTTCTGCATCCAAAAATTACAGTTATGACAAAAAAATTGGATTAAAAATAATTTAGGTCGAAAAAAATCAAAAAATAGGTTACTTTTCCCATCAAACAACGGAAATGAGTTGTAAAATCCCTGCACTTTAGTTATAATAAGAAAAAAACGATAGAGGAGGACCTATTTTCATGGGCAAGAAACGTAACATTATTGTAGGACAATCAGGAGGACCCACCTCCGTAATCAATTCCAGCTTAGCAGGCGTATACAAGACTGCAAAGGAGAGGGGCTTCGATAAAGTATATGGTATGCTGCACGGCGTCCAGGGGCTTTTGGACGAGCAGTACGTGGACTTATCCACCCAGATTCACTCAGACATCGACATAGAGCTTTTAAAGCGTACGCCTTCCGCATTCCTGGGTTCCTGCCGCTACAAGCTGCCGGAAATCCACGAGAACCCGGAAATCTATGAAAAGCTTTTTGAGATTATGGACAAGCTGGATATCGAGACTTTTATCTATATCGGCGGCAACGATTCTATGGACACCATCAAGAAACTGTCTGATTATGCAATTGTCAAAGGACATTCCCAGAAATTCCTTGGCGTTCCTAAGACGATAGACAACGATTTGGCCCTGACGGACCATACCCCCGGGTTCGGAAGCGCAGCAAAGTATATTGCCGCTTCTACAAAAGAGATTATCCGCGACGCCCTCGGCCTCACTTATAACAAAGAGATGATTACGATTATCGAGGTTATGGGACGTAATGCCGGATGGCTGACAGGCGCCACAGCCCTTGCCAAGACGGAAGAGTGCGATGGACCGGATGCCATCTATCTGCCAGAATCTGTCTTCGACATTGACAAGTTTTTACAGACTGTCAAAAATCTGTTAGAGAAAAAGAAATCCATTGTCATTGCCGTATCGGAAGGTATTAAGCTGGCTGACGGAAGGTATGTATGCGAACTGTCAGGCGGCGGGGAGTATGTAGACGCTTTTGGGCATAAACAGCTTCAGGGGACTGCTGCTTACCTTGCCAGCTACCTCGGCGCAGAGATTGGCTGCAAGACCCGCAGCGTTGAATTCTCTACCTTACAGAGAAGCGCATCCCACATGGCTTCCCGTGTAGATATTGATGAAGCTTTCATGGTAGGCGGCGCCGCTGTCAAAGCAGCGGACGAAGGCGATACAGGCAAAATGGTGGTTATCGACCGTATTTCCGATGATCCTTATCAGAGCGCAGCCGGCATCTATGACGTACACCGGATTGCCAACCACGAGAAAGTTGTTCCTGATTCCTGGATGAACAAGGACGGGAACTACGTGACAGAAGAATTCATCAACTATATTGAGCCGTTAATCCAGGGAGATTACCAGCCATTCATGGTTAACGGGCTTCCTCAGCATTTAGTACTGCGCAAATAATATCGCCTCTCGCATGGTTTCCTTACGCATGGGCGATGAAACTTGGCAATGAATATAATTACGCGCGTCAAGGAATTTTTCATTCCCTGACGCGCGTTGTATGTATGGCATCATGCAGCCTCAGTTGATTCCAGTTGCGCCAAAACCGCCTCTATTCTTCCCTTCTCAGGACGCAACCTCCTCAAAGACAATTTGCGGCTGGTTCTCCATAATCCGAAATTGGCAAATCCGGTCATTCCTATGGATTACCGTGTCCCTGGTGGCATACACCGGCATCTTCCACATATCCTCAGTGCCGCAATAGCTCCCATCTATCACACCGCAGCTATTTACCTGCAAGATTCCATAATTCTTAAACGTAGAGCTTCTTGGAACCACATGCGCTTCATAGCCTGCCGGAAGCTGCATTGCCACGCCAAGCGGAATTAACTTAAACTCTCCCGCCTTTAGCTCCACAGTTTCGCTCGCCCTCAGGTCAATCCAATCTGATTTACCATCAATATAGTCAAGCTTGTCTATATCCTGCGTGAAGTATTTTATCTTGATTGTCTCCATTTCTGCCCCATTTCTGTCTCCTGTTATGCCCTCACTGCCGACAAACGCCCCTGGCGCCCCATCACCACCGACAAGCGTCACTGACCCAAAAGGTTCATTACAGCAGGCGTATAATGCAGTTCCTGATAAGCATAATAAGAGCCATCCTTCTGCCTCTCTCCCTGCTCCTGCTCTTCTTTGATTTCCTCCTGCTGTGCTTCCTGAAGCTTCATATACATATCAATAAACTTAAGGTATTCCTCATAGGAGAAAAGCTGGTCCAATATATCCTGGTAGTAACTGTCCTCCACTTCCTGCACGGATGCTGCGGTAACATTGCCTCCTGCATTGACATTATAAGAGGCATTGGGCACATCAACGCCATTATTCATAAACCCTGTTACCTTCACCACATAATTCTGCGTCTCTTTAAACGGCGGTATGCCGCCATATTTTGCCACATTGTTGCTCCCTGCATTGTATGCAGCCAGCGCAAGGCTCACATTCCCATCATATTTTGCAAGCATCTCACTGATGTATTTGGTCCCGCCCATGATATTCTGATAGGGGTCATAAGAATCCGTCACGCCCAACTCCCTTGCTGTTGCCGGCATAAGCTGCATAATCCCCTGCGCCCCCGCACCTGACGTGGCATTGGGGTTAAAATCTGACTCTGCTTTTGCGATAGCCTTAATCAAGTCCTTAGGCACATTGTACTTCTCTGCCGCCTCCGAAAAAATCTCTTCCAACGAGGCTGAGGTTTTCAGATAAGAGGAAAAGTCCTCCCCCTGTGCAACGGCTGCCGCCGCAGGCTGGGCGCACGTTCCATCCATCCCCTGTATTGCCTTTACTCTCATAGACTTATCATCCTTTCTCTATAATTTTATTCCAGCTAACAAATCTGCAAGGCTTGTGGATGCGCTCTCATGCGAAATATATTCTTCCGTCTCTACCGTCTTCTCCACATCCACCATCTCTTCTTGCAAAGCCTTCATGCTGAGGCTCACTTTATTGTCATTGGTATTCTGCACCTTAACCTTGACTTTCTGCCCTACGCTCAATACCTCGGATGGTTTGCCAATCCTCCTGTGGGAAATCTGGGAAATATGTACCAGCCCGCTAATCCCGTCTCCCAAATCCACAAAAGCCCCATACGGCATCAGTGATTCTACCGTACCCTCAAGCACCGTGCCCGGAACCATAGCCCTTATCCTGCGGTCATGCTCCTCCTGCTGCTTCTCCTTCAAGATAACCTTTGCTGACAGCACAAGCTTCTTCTTAGATTCGTCCACCGTAATCGCCCTTACCTGGACTTCACGGCCCAACCAGTCTTCTGTAGCTTCCACATAGGACAAATCCAGCTGCGACGCCGGGATAAACCCACGGATGCCTTCTACATAGCCCACTACTCCACTGGGCACAATCCCTGCGATTTTCACAGACAGCTCTGTCTTCTCTTCCAGATATTCATTAAGCTTCTCCCAGGCAAGCACGTCATTCGCCTCTTTTTTAGACAGCCTGATATTGCCTTGTCCATCGTCAAGGCTTACTACCGTGCCTTTCATAACATCTCCTGGGTGTATCTCTTCCATTGCCTGGAAATTCGGGTCATTGCTCAGATCCTCGACTTTAATGACTCCCTGCGTATAGTATTTCAAGTCCAGCGTCACTTCTTCTTCTGTCACGCCAAGCACGACCCCTGAGATAATATCGCCTTCCTTAATCTCACGGAAAGACGCCTCCAATTCATCCTTGTAATCTTCCATAGATTCTGCCATAATCAACGCTCCTTTTCCTATGTCTGCATAATTATTATTATTTTAACAGAACTATTAAGAAAATACTAGTATTTTTCGCAATTTTTTGTGTGGGTATATTTTGTGTGGGCTGGACTGTTACATGGGTGCAGCGCCAAAAACGCCTCAAATGCTTAAACCACAAAAGCAGCCTTGCTTTCCATCAAATCTGGTACTCCGCAAACAACTTCCTCTGGTATTCTTCGTCTTCTATGCTTCTCCTTAAGTCATCCATACGGTTCTCTGACAGCAGCCTTTTATTCAACATGTTTATGCGCTCCCTCCCCTGCTCCAGGCCTTGCACCAAACCTTGTTCCAGACCTCGTTCCAGCCCCCGTTCCATGGCAATCTCCATAATGTTCATTTGAACCGCCTCCCATTCTTCACTTTCCTTGACTTCCTTTACAATCTTATCCAGCTCTATGATCCTTGCATCCCTTACCCCAGTATTCCTTAATCTGGTGTCTTTCATATATTGTAGCAGACTTACCAGCTCTTGGGAACCGCTTTTGCCCTCCATATTCAGAAATATTTTGGCAGTCCCATCTTCTAAGCGCAGCCCTGGCGCTCCCTCACACTGCTGCGTGAACTCATACTTTGCCAATCCCTTCCCCCAAATGTCCGCCTGCGTGATAAATATAATCACAGATTCCGGCAGCTCGCGGTATTTCGTCTCCTTCCCCGACTTTAACGCCGGCGCGTCCATTAGGCTCTGGTAAAACCTGCACCGCCTGGGGATGTCATCCCCACTGCTGTCATTCTGCATCTCCATGTCAAACCAACGGCCTTCTTTGTCCCTCGCCCAGGCGTCCAGCCTTATGGCCCGTTTCCCAGCCTTATTCAGCACCACCTGTTCGACTTTCACCTCTTCCAGTTCCAACCCCGGCTCGCCTAAAATAATGCTTAGCGTGCATTCATAGGCTCGCTTATTTTTCATCACAGACAGGAACAATGCAAAATCACTCAGGTTCATCTGGTGCTCTTTGGGCAGTATCCCCTTCAGTTCCTTCCTTATGTCTTCATCCATAGGCAACCCTCCAAAATTATTAAATTTCCTCATGACCTAAATAGCCGCGGGAATACCGCGAAGAACAGGCTTAGGACCTGTCAGATTTGAATTTAGAAATATAAATCGCTGCCCAATTCCCTAATATCATCTCAGGCAAATGCCTGCCGCGAACTGGCGGCATAACCGGCTCGCTGCTCGCGGGAATAAAGGCAAACATTCCATCAGAGCTGGTACTCCGCAAACAACTTCCTCTGGTATTCTTCGTCTTCTATGCTTCTCCTTAAGTCATCCATACGGTTCTCTGACAGCAGCCTTTTATTCAACATGTTTATGCGCTCCCTCCCCTGCTCCAAGCCTTGCACCAAACCTTGTTCCAGACCTTGCTCCAAACCTTGTTCCAGCCCCCGTTCCATGGCAATCTCCATAATGTTCATTTGAACCGCCTCCCATTCTTCACTTTCCTTGACTTCCTTTACAATCTTATCCAGCTCTATGATCCTTGCATCCCTTACCCCAGTATTCCTTAATCTGGTGTCTTTCATATATTGTAGCAGACTTACCAGCTCTTGGGAACCGCTTTTGCCCTCCATATTCAGAAATATTTTGGCAGTCCCATCTTCTAAGCGCAGCCCTGGCGCTCCCTCACACTGCTGCGTGAACTCATACTTTGCCAATCCCTTCCCCCAAATGTCCGCCTGCGTGATAAATATAATCACAGATTCCGGCAGCTCGCGGTATTTCGTCTCCTTCCCCGACTTTAACGCCGGCGCGTCCATTAGGCTCTGGTAAAACCTGCACCGCCTGGGGATGTCATCCCCACTGCTGTCATTCTGCATCTCCATGTCAAACCAACGGCCTTCTTTGTCCCTCGCCCAGGCGTCCAGCCTTATGGCCCGTTTCCCGGCCTTATTCAGCACCACCTGTTCGACTTTCACCTCTTCCAGTTCCAACCCCGGCTCGCCCAAAATAATGCTTAGTGTGCATTCATAGGCTCGCTTATTTTTCATCACAGACAGGAACAATGCAAAATCACTCAGGTTCATCTGGTGCTCTTTGGGCAGTATCCCCTTCAGTTCCTTCCTTTTGTCTTCATCCATAGGCAACCCTCCAAAATTATTAAATTTCCTCATGACCTAAATAACCGCGGGAATACCGCGAAGAACAGGCTTAGCCATCTTTCTCATTGATAATAACTTAAACTCGCCAGCCTGTCAGATTTGAATCAGAAACCTGCTTATCCCAACATAGCAGATTCTAGTAGAAATGTAAAGCACAAAACAAAATACCATCTATAAATTTAAATATTATAATATATCCTCATATCTGTATACTTCTATACCGTCATATGCTGCATATGCCCACACGGATAATCAAGGACGTTTTCGGCATATGCAGCCCAGTGCACCAAATCTTAAATATTGTCCCTAAAATCAAGTATTTTTCTGTTCCGCTTTTTTCTGGAACTTCTCTTCTTCCACAAGGAACCTCTCATGGAGCGCCTTTCCAATAACGCCTTTTTCATCCCTGGCTGCAATCGAAAACGTCAGCTTCCTCCCGTCTACGCCCTCCAGCAAAGACTCGCAATACACTTTCATGCCGATTGGCGTCGATGCGAGATGGTCTAATTCCAGGCGGGTGCCCACCGTGCCCATTCCTGCATCCAGATATTCCGCTACGCTCTTCCACGCCGTCTCTTCCATCAAAGCCGCCATCCGCGGCGTAGCAAGCACGTCCAATGTGCCGCTCTTATATACCCTGGCGGTGTCCTCTGCGGTTACTGTCATTTCCTGGCTGCCTTTCAATCCTGTCTGTAACATCTTAACCTCCTGTCCAAATATATATAGGAAACGCATTCATTTAATGCGTTTCCTATAACAATCCCGGCAGCCATCCTACAATGCCTGCCGGGAAACAACTTTCAAAACTCTCTTATTTCTTCACTTTTACGGTAAAGGTCGCCTTCGCCTTACTGTTATTGCCTGCCGTAACCGTTATCTTAGCAGTGCCTTTCTTCTTCGCTGTTACAAGCCCTGTGCTGGAAACCGATGCAATCTTGGCCTTATCAGACTTGTACTTGAAGCTGGAGCAAACAGTCCCTTTCGGAATGCTTGGCTTAATCTGATATGTCTTTTTCACCTTGAGGCTCACAGTCTTCTTCTTAAGCGTAACCTTGCTTGGCACACCCTTAACAGTCACTTTGCAGACTGCCTTTGCCCCGCCGGGAGCTGTTGCCGTGATATTGGCCGTCCCTGCTTTCTTGGCAGTAATTACGCCCTTGGCGTCTACCTGGGCAACTTTCGTATTGCTGCTCTTAAAGGTAATCTTAGGCGTCTGGCTGTCAACATCCGCGTCCGCATGGATGGTTGCTTTCGTCTTTAAGCCCTCCGTCGCCTTCGTGCACAGCGTCACTTCATCTTCATCCAGATAGACGTTCTCCGCCAGCATTTCCGGCACTTTCGGCAGTTTCGTCGCAAGCATCTTATCTGCACGTTTTACCAGCTTATCAATCTCAGCCTGCGTCTCGTTCCCGGTAAGCTCTTTTGCTGCAAACGCTAACATCTGGCTCTTCATGCTCTGCGTATAATCATTCGTCCCTGCCGCTGCTTTCAGCTCTGTTTTCTTATGTTTAAGCTTACTGGTATCCGTAACATAATCAATCGGATGGTAATTGTCAATACTGCTGTCCGCATTGTATGTATCAATCAATGTATTGTACTCTTCGGCAGTAATAGGGATCATGCCGCCATGGCAGCCGACGTCGCCGCCGGTACGTCCATAACTGCCGCTTGGCACCTTCTTAATGCTGTCAGGTTCAGATAAATCCGTAGTGGTGTAAGGCTCATAACGGACCTTGTTATTGCCATAATAGTCAATCATCACGCACCACTCATCACGGCCAATAAACTTAAACATGGTCGCGCCTTCGTAAGTGCCGATTTGTCCCTCCATTTCTTTCTGGGAAATCTTCTTAAAATGGTTGCCGACGGAATCGTCAATAAACCAGTTATAGACAACCTCCGCAATCTTGATATGCGTGGGGTCTTTCAGGGCATTGATATCCGCCAGCTCTGAAAACGTCTTGCCGTCCGCATCCGTATACTCGTTAATCTGGGTCGGGTTCGATGCATCGTAATCCTTGTCCGGGTCTAACACGGTCTTGGCGCTCATCAGCTCGATATGGTTGTTCGTCTCATCCTTCACCAGACGGTACAAGGTGCCGTATGGGTTGACAGTGCCATCCGCGTTCTCCTCGGCCACCCATAGCTGGGAGGTATCGATATTGCCGTAGCCGTCGTCAGCCTCACTCACGCCATTAGGCAGGTAATTTTGGTAAAACGGCTCCTGCTCATACAGCTTGGTCGGCCCAAAATGCACGAAATCTTCCGTCTCATTGCAGTAGAGGCGGTCTCTCGCCCTGCCATCCACATTGGTGCGGGCTGACCAGTATACCAGATAATTGTCCTTCTCCGGGTTATAGATTGCCTCAGGCGCCCACGCCATGCAGGCATTGACTTCTTTTCCTACATCAACGTAAGTCCTCTTCCAGTGCACCCAGTCTTCCGTCTCATAGATGAAAAGTTTGGTGCTCCCGTATGGGCTGGTAGTCATAAGCCCCCAGTTGCCCACGGTATTATTCACTAAGTTCCCTTTATATTTCGGCTGCATAGTGTTCAAGTCAGTGGCAAGTATCCATACCTTATTGGCGTCGCTGCCGTCCTTCTTCGTCCCACGAAGCATATAGGGGTCGCGGATTCCCTGGTCGCTTCCCTCAAAGGGGAAGAGCACGGAAGCGTCGCCCTCCGTGGTATCAGAAATGCCGTACTCATCCAGGTCCACGACCGTATAATTGACGCTGTTGTTCCCACATTTCTCAATGTACTGCTTGAAGTCCTCACCCGTCTCAAAAATCGGCTTGCAGCCGTTTAAGGCTGTCCAGTTCAATCCGTCCTCACTGAGGAAAAAATGCACCTGCTGTACATCCTTCCCTGCTTTGGTGTCTGCAAAGCAGACGTACACATACCCTGCATAATCGTCATCGGTCAGCCCTGTGTAAGGCTCCGCCGCTTGCTCTTGGGCGTTCCCCGCCGCCTTGGCTTCCATGCCTGCCGCCGGCAAAGAGCCTGCTGCCATGCCTGCTGCAAGACAAACAGCAAGCAATGCGTTTATTATTCTGCGTTTCATACTATGAATTACCTCCTGTCTGTCGTCTCTTACTTCTTGCTGATTGTAATTTTCTTGGTCATGGTGACGCCGCCAACCTTGGCTGTCACGGTTACTTTCCCGGCTTTCCTGCCCGTCAGTTTGCCGCCGGACGTAATCTTCGCCAGCTTCTTGCCCTTAGAATCCAGGGACCATTTTGCCTTGCCGGAAAGCCCTTTTACCGACAGGGTGATGGATTTGCCAGCTTTCACCTTGCTGGTGCCGGTGATTTCGCCAACCTTGACTGTGATTTTCCTGACGATGCTCTTCCCGCCTGCGCTCACCTTGACAGAAACCTTGCCAACGCCTGCTGATTTGGCAGTGATTTTGCCAGACTTATCAACAGATACGGCGCCTGTCGCGCGGTAAGTCGTCGCAGGGTCCTTGATGCCGCCAGGGATAGAGAGGTTAATCGTCGTCGCCTTGCCTTTTGCCAATGACGTTGCCTTAGCCGTCGCCCTCACCCCGCTCAAGTCCATGTCCACCTTCACCAGCGTGTAATACTCCTGCGTATAACCGTCGGATAACGCTGAGAGGCTGGTAACCACCAGCGCATAGCCTAACTTGCCCTTGGCCGTGACATTGCCGTTCGCATCGACCGTTACAATGTCCGTATCCAAGGATTCATAGGTGAGCTTGACAGCGTCCTTCACGCTTTGGGGCACCTCGTTCTTCTTCACAGATGCTGTCTCCCCCGGCTTCAATGCCATGTTATCGCCGACGGTCGGATTGAAATTATCCGGGATCTCCGCAAATGGGTCCGCATAAACGGCGTCCTCCTGTAGTGCCCCAGCCTGCGCTGCTTTCGCCGAAGCCGCGCTTGTGGTGAACAAGGAAGCCGCCACCAAAGCGCATGCAAGCATTCCGCTTACAATTTTCTTAAATTTCATTTTCCTTTCTCCCTTCCATTTTATTTAGCATAACTTATGAATGTAATAACATTATCTCATTTTATGGACAAAAATCAATATAATTTCTTCTTCTTTTGGTTGATTATTTTATTATTTTCGTATTTTGCGCTCTTTGGTTATGCACTTTTTTGTAAATGCCTATTGACATTTAACATTTCCCCTATATAATATATCTTGTTTATTATTATTAAACAAAAAAATCATTATTACTTTTATCTAATACAGTGAAGGAGGATTCCTATGGACATTGGCAAACGCATGAAAGAGCTGCGCATCCAGTATGGGCTGACGCAGCAGGAACTTGCCGACCGCAGCGAGCTTTCCAAGGGCTTTATTTCCCAATTGGAACGCAACCTTACGTCCCCTTCGGTAGGCACGCTGTTAGACATCATCCAATGCCTGGGCACAACTCCGGCAGAATTTTTTACCGACCAGGAACCGGAACAAATTGTATTTCGCCAGGAAGACTATTTCACAAAAGATATGGAGGAGCTTCGCCACCAGATTAAATGGCTGATCCCCAACGCGCAGAAAAATGCCATGGAGCCTGTGCTGATGACCTTGGCGCCCCACGGCGTTTCCAAGACCCAGCTCCCCCATGAAGCGGAAGAGTTCGGCTATGTGCTAAAGGGCAGCGTCAAGCTGGTCTACGGCTCACGCTCCTTCACCGTCCGGCAGGGGGAGTCCTTTTATTTCATTGCCGGCAAGAAACATTACATCGAGAATTGCAGCGACCGGGAGGCATCCATACTCTGGGTTTCCACTCCCCCCATTTTTTAGGAGGACACTGCCATGAGCAAACGACTGATTGACTTGCAGCACATCAGCAAGTCCTACGACGGACAGATGGTGCTGGATGATTTGAATTTATATATAAAGGAAAATGAGTTTCTGACGCTGCTCGGGCCGTCCGGCTGTGGGAAGACTACCACGCTGCGGCTCATCGGCGGCTTTGAGACGCCCGATAAGGGGAACATCATTTTCGACGGCAAAGACATCACAGGCCTTGCCCCCAATGAACGGCAATTGAATACCGTATTCCAGAAATATGCCCTCTTCCCCCATATGTCCATCGCGGAAAATATTGCTTTCGGCCTGAAAATCCGCAAAAAAAGCAAAGCTTATATTGAAGACAAAATCCGTTACGCGCTCAAGCTGGTGAACCTTGACGGCTTTGAGAAGCGCACCGTGGATTCCTTAAGCGGCGGGCAGCAGCAGCGGATTGCCATTGCCCGCGCCATCGTCAATGAGCCGAAAGTGCTGCTTTTGGATGAGCCATTGGGCGCGTTAGACTTAAAGCTGCGCCAGGATATGCAGTACGAATTAATCCGCCTGAAAAATGAGCTTGGCATCACCTTTATCTATGTGACCCATGACCAGGAAGAGGCCCTTACGATGTCCGATACGATTGTCGTCATGAACCAGGGCTATATCCAACAGATTGGCACGCCGGAAGATATTTACAATGAGCCTACCAACGCTTTTGTGGCAGATTTTATCGGCGAGAGCAATATTATCAGCGGCATTATGCTCCATGACCGCCTGGTGCGGATTTTGGGCATCGATTTCCCCTGCGTGGACGAAGGCTTCGGCAGCCATACCCCTGTAGATGTGGTAATCCGCCCAGAGGATGTGGAACTGACCGCCCCTGACAAAGGGATACTGAAAGGAGAAGTGACCTCGCTGATTTTCAAGGGCGTGCACTGGGAAATGGAAGTGATGGCAAACGGTTACGAATGGCTGGTGCATGCCACGCAGATGCAGCCCCTTGGCTCCCATGTGGGGATTTGCGTGGACCCTTTCAACATCCAGATTATGAACAAACCGGAATCCAATGATGAAAAGGCGGTGGAAACAGATGCGTAATTTAAGACGCCAATTGCTGGCGGGCCCTTATATTTTATGGATGGCAGGCTTTATCCTGCTGCCCACATTGATGATACTGTACTATGCGTTCACTACGACCAGCGGGCATTTTTCCCTGCTAAATGTAAGCTCCATCACTTTTTCCGTGCATTTAAAGTCATTGGTCCTGTCATTGAAGCTTGCTTTGGCCTGCACGCTGATCTGCCTGGCGCTGTCCTACCCGCTCGCCATGATTTTAAATAAGCTGAAATCAAAAAGCCAGGGACTGATTGTGTTCATCTTCATCCTGCCAATGTGGATGAACTTCATGCTGCGCATCCTTGCCTGGCGGATGCTTTTGTCCAACAACGGCGTAATCAATTCCCTGCTTGGCATACTGGGGCTGCCGGGGCTTGACATCCTCAACACGCCGAAAGCGGTCGTATTCTGCATGGTCTATGATTTCCTGCCTTTTATGGTCCTGCCCATTTATAACGCTATGGCGCGTATCCAGAAGGACGTGATTGAGGCAGCTAAGGATTTGGGCGCCGGCAATGTGACAATTTTCTTTAAGATTATCGTCCCCTTAACGATGTCCGGCGTCATCAGCGGCATCATCATGGTGTTTGTGCCTGCCCTGACCTCTTTTGCTGTCTCAGACCTTTTAGGCGGCGGCAAGGTGCTCTTGATTGGGAACGTCATTGAACAGGCTTTTATGCAGGAATATAACTGGAATTTAGGCTCAGGCCTATCCGTTGTCCTGATGGTGTTTGTCATCGCCAGCATGGCGCTGATGAACGCGCGCGGAGACGAGGGAGGAGGGACTTTCACATGATGAAAAAATCTGCAGAACGCATTTACCTTTTGGTGATTTTTTTATTTCTTTACCTGCCTATCATGGTGCTGGTTGTGCTGTCCTTCAACGATTCCAAGGCAAAAGTCGTCTGGGGCGGGTTTACCCTGCGCTGGTATCGGGAGCTGTTTTCCAACAGTGCAATCATGGAAGCTTTTTGCACCACGATATTTATCTCCCTGGCATCCGCGCTGCTTGCCACGCTGCTCGGCACCTTAGCGGCGCTTGGCATAGACGCCATGCGAAAACGCGGCAAAGCAATCATGCTGGGCGCCACGAATATCCCTTTGCTGAACGCAGACATCGTCACAGGGATTTCCATGATGCTCTTGTTTGTGCGTTTTACCCGCCTTGGCTTTGGCACGGTGTTAATCGCGCACATTACGTTTAACATCCCTTATGTCATTTTAAACGTCCTGCCCAAGTTAAAGCAGGGCAGCCGCACGACCTATGAGGCGGCGCTCGATTTAGGCGCGACGCCGCTATATGCTTTTTACAAAATTACCTGGCCGCAAATCCTCCCCGGGGTGCTTTCAGGCTTCCTCATGGCGATGACGATGTCATTGGATGATTTCTCGGTCACTTATTTCACCAAAGGCGCAGGCATCAACACGTTATCCACAATGATTTACACAGAAATGCGCAAAGGCATCCGTCCGGAAATGTACGCGCTGTCCACCATCCTGTTTTTGATTGCGCTGGTATTGCTGCTGTTCATAAATTTCCGGCCTGCGGCCCGCAAAGAGCGGGCAGCATAAGGATTCTGAATAATTACAACAAAGGTTTAGGAGGCCCCCATGAGAAAAACATTGCTGCTAATTCTCGGGATACTGGCTATGTCCGGCCTGTCCGCCGGGTGTGGCAAAGATTCCCCCAACACTTTGACCGTCCTGAATTATGGGAAATATATTGAATCAGAAGTGTTAGACATGTTTGAGGAGGAGACAGGGATTAAGGTGGAATACGAGGAATACATTACCCCGGAAAACATGTATACAAAATACAAGGCAGGGGCTATTGACTATGATTTAATCTGCACCTCGGATTACATGATTGAAAAGCTAATCAGCGAGGGGGAGGTCCTGGAAATGGATTACAGCCATATCCCGCTGAGCGAAAACCTGGATAAAGCGTACTTTGACTTTTCCAAGTCCTTCGACCCACAAAATAAATACACGCTCCCCTACTTTTTTGGGACGGTAGGCATCCTCTACAACAAGGAAATGGTAGACGAATCGAAAGCTGCTTCCTGGGACGTCCTGTGGGATAAGGAGTACGCAGGCAAAATTATCATGGCTGACTCTGTCCGCGATTCCTTCATGGTCGCCCAAAAACGCCTGGGTTACTCTTTAAATATCACAGACGATGGGCAGCTTCGCGAAGCGCAAAACCTCCTTATTGAACAAAAACCCCTGGTCTACTCATACCTGGTCGATGAAGCCCAGGACGAAATGATTGCGGAAAACGCCGCGATGGCGGTCGTATACTCAGGCGAAGCCGGGCTGGCGCTTGAATATAACGATAAACTGGCTTTCTCCGTGCCAAAGGAAGGCTCCAATATGTGGATTGACTCCTGGTTCATGCCTAAAAGCGCAAAACATATCGAAAATGCAGAGAAATTCCTCAATTTCCTCTGCCGCAAAGACATTGCCCGCCTGAATTTTGACTATGTGTATTATGCCACGCCCAACAACCGGGTGAAAGAATCCCTGGACAAAAAACTCCAGGAAAATACAACGGTTTTCCCGCCCACAGAAACCCTTGAGAACTGCGAGGTCTTCAAATCCCTGGATGATGAAGCCACTATGCGCTATAACCTGTACTGGAAAGAAATTAAATCTGCGGATTAATTTTCATTGCATTTCCCAGCCAAACATGGTACACTAAAGTCCACACGTTTCTCGTGTGGGCTTTTCCTGCCACTGCCAGCACAGCGCAGGAGGTTATTATGTCAAATCATTCATCACGGCGGCAATCGCCTGCCAACCTTACATACGATTTATTCAAGGAACAGTTACCTGACAATCTCAAGAAGCTTTTTCCAGAAGATACCCAGATTCTTATTGATTCATTTTCCCATAACAACCAGCTATGCCTGGACGGGCTAATCATTTTGGAGCCTGGCAGCAATATTTCACCAACCGTTTATTTGTGGCCTTACTATGAGCTGTTCCTAAAAGGCGCAGCCCTATGGGAAATCTGCCAGGAAATCGCCGCGTACTACCATAAACACCGTCTCACACAAAGTATGGACACCTCTTTTTTTACCTGTTTCGAGAAAGCCCGCACACGGATTGCCTACAAGTTAATCCACTATGGCAAAAATAGGGAACTCCTGGGAACTCTCCCCCATTTCACGTATCTTGACCTTGCAATTGTATTCTATTGCCTTGTTGATGACGATATCCAGGAAAATGCGTCTATCCTTATCTATAACAGCCACCTAGACTATTGGGGCGTCTCGAAAGACACCCTCCTGCTCTTTGCGCAGCAAAACACCCCGCAACTGCTTCCCTGGCGCTGCGATTCCCTGACAAACCTCCTCCTGCCCATGCTGGACGCCCTCCCAAAGGAGGCGCAGCTTAAGACAGAAAAAGCATTGGACAGGGAAGCCACCCCTATGCATGTGCTTACCAATGACAAATGCTACCTGGGCGCCTGCTGCATCCTCTACCCGGATGTCCTGAAAGAAATTTCAGATCGCCTTAACGATAACCTTTTCCTGCTTCCCAGCAGCATCCACGAAATGCTCCTTGTCCCTGCCTCCTTTGTCAAAGAACCTGCCGCACTCCGTGAGACAGTCCATGAAGTTAACCTCACGGAGGTCGCGCAGGATGAAATCCTTTCCGATTCCATCTACTTCTATGATAGGGCGGCAAATGAGGTTACTTTGTTCTGACCGAGCCTTTTTTTTGCAAATCCAAATACAGCTCTTCGTATTTCCCAGCGGAACTCTGCCAGGAATGGTCTGCTTTCATACAGCGTTTCATCATCATCCGCCACTCTTTGGGATGGTTCTGGAACACATCATAGGCATAGCGGATAATCATCAGCATCTCCCCGGCGTCATAATTGGCGAAACTAAATCCTGTCCCCGTCTGCCAAATCTCATTATATGCCTCCACCGTGTCCTTGAGGCCGCCAGTCTCCCGGACAATCGGGACTGTGCCGTAACGCATGCTGATAAGCTGGCTTAAACCGCAAGGCTCAAACTGCGACGGCATGAGGAACGCATCCGCCCCGCCGTATATCTTGTGCGCGCACTCTTCGCTGTAACCAACCGTAGCGGAGACCCTATCCGCATATTTGCGCCCAAAATAACAAAATGACTCCTCAAAACGAGCCTCTCCGGTCCCTAAGATTGCCACCTGGACATTCATCGTATTTAACATCTCTTCCATGATACGGTTTACGAGGTCAAAACCTTTCTGCTCCGTGAGACGGGAGACAATGCCAATCAACATAGCGGAGTCATCCTGCCTTAACCCAAGCTCTCGCTGCAGGGCCTTTTTATCCTTCTTTTTGCCGGCAATGCGTTTCTCGCTAAAAGAGGCTGGCAGCAGCGCATCCGCCATGGGGTTGTATTCCTCAATATCGATGCCGTTGACAATCCCCGACAGCTTCCCTGACGCCTCGCGCATCACGCCGTCCAACCCTTCCCCGCCCGCCGGCGTCTGGATTTCTTCGGCATATGTCGCGCTGACTGTCGTTACACGGTCCGCATATAGAACCCCCGCTTTGAGGAAATTAGTCTCATGGTAAGCCTCCATTGCCTTGTAGCGGCAGTCTGCAGGCAAATCCCGGCAGTTCTCAATATCATCGATCCTCCATCTCCCCTGGAACTTCTGGTTATGGATTGTCAAAACGGTCTTCGTTTTCCGCAAATATGGGTCTTCCCCATAAAATTCCTTCAAAAACACCGGAATCAACGCCGCCTGCCAATCATGGCAGTGGATGATGTCCGCCTTAAACCTGATTTTGGGAAGGCTTGCCAAAACGGCGCGGGAGAAAAATGCAAATTTATTTACATCCTCAAAAACTTCATGGTAAGGCCTGTCCCCCGCAAAATAATGCTCATTGTCGATAAAATAGTAAGTGATGCCTTCCACTTTAACCTTATCAATCCCTATGTACTCTTTCCCCCTTGGCATATCCGCATAAAATTCTGTCACATGCGACATCTTCTGCCTTTCTTCCTGAGGAATGCACAGATATTTTGGCAGAATGACCCTCACGTCAAATTTCCCTTTATCTAAATATTTGGGCAGGGCGCCCACCACATCTGCAAGCCCTCCCGTCTTGATAAAAGGATTCCCCTCGGACGCTGCAAAGAGAACTTTCTTCATTATGAAAACCTCCAAACTTTCCCCCGCCAACCATGCGGGCATTTTACTCTCTCAATTTATATTCTAACCGAATTTTGTCTGCAATTAAAGCTATAAATTCAGAATTTGTAGGTTTTCCTTTCCCATTATGGATCGTATAGCCAAATAATTCATCAATCGTGTCCATTTTGCCGCGGCTCCATGCCACTTCAATCGCGTGGCGGATGGCGCGCTCCACACGGCTTGGGGTCGTCTGGTATTTCTTGGCAATGCTGGGGTACAGGATTTTTGTGATGGAATTGAGCATCTCCATATCCGTCACTGACATAATAATGGCTTCCCTCAAGTATTGATAGCCTTTGATATGCGCCGGCACCCCAATCTCATGGATAATGTTTGTCACATCGCTCTCTAAGTTCTTACCTTCCAATTCCCGGTCGCTCTCATATGCGTTGACTTTGCGCACCTCGCTGACCCTGTGCCTCTCTAAGTTCCTTACATGTTTAATCCGGTTAAGGACCACGTCGTTGTCAAATGGTTTCATAATATAGTAATCAGCCCCCAGAGAAAAGGCGTCTTCTGTAACTTTCTCTTGTCCAATTGCAGAAATCATGATAAATGCCGGATGTTTTTTCATATTTTTGTCATTTCGTATCTTGTCCATAACAGTCAATCCGTCCAATTTAGGCATAACAATATCCAAAAGGACTACATCAGGTTCTTTTTTCTTTATCATTTCATATGCTTCTTCCCCATCTTTTGCAGTTCCGACAACCTGGAGCTCCTCGTCGCTTCTCACAATCTCGCCCAATGCCTGAAGCATCCTTTCATTATCATCAGCAATCGCTACATTTAATTTTTCCACGAAAATATCCTCCTAATATTTTACTTTTTCCCTCAAAAACTACTTCGATAAAAATTATATCATATCCCAAACTTCCTTCAAGGAAAAGATTTCTTCGGATTTCGACAAATGATTTTGCTGCCTCCTTTTCAACACGAATGGTGTCGTTTCCGAAACGCTGTTACGCTCGTATTTTCATTATAATAATAGTATTCTTGTATATTTTGTCGAAACTTGTCGGTTTTGAAAGCAAAAAAATATGCAACCCCCTGCCACCCTAAAAATAGCGTTAGCTTAAAGGTTACATATTTATATAGTCAATTATCCGCGCTAGCGCGGCTGCTTGGCCCATTGCTCGCGGGAAGAACAAAGCGGACAAGTCCGCATCAGCTCCCTAAATCCCTCATTCTTGATTGGCTGGACATCCAGTGGATGTACGCTTAGCGCGGACCGAAGCGTAGACCTTGGACGGTTTGCTGCGCCGAGCACAATTGCGAAGCAATATTTTCCTCTTGTGCGAGTGCGCATATTATTTTTTATCTTATAGGAAGATACTTTCACACTTTAGCGTGACAAGGTGTTTTCTATAAGGGTTAGGGTGTCAAAAGGTCTGAATTTCCTTTGCAGACCAATTTCCTCAATCTTGCAGCACAATATCTATCAATGGTGCGCCGCATCACCTCAAGATATGGTAGCACAATCTTGAAAAAATTTGCTCTACAATGAAAATGGACCTTTTGACACCCTAATCCTATAAGATAAAAAACAGGGGAACCCGCGGCTGGTACAAGCCGCGGGTTCCCCATCGGTTGCTTCTATACAGAAACAGAGAGACTAGCACCTTGCTCAGGTTTGGCTGTTTCTCCGCTATTCGTATAGATTACAGGCTCCAACTTAACAGCGTCCACCGTATCTATTTCAGATACGCTATGGTCTGTGCCTGCCTGAGTTGTATCAGGTTTCCCGCCCAATGCTGCTTTTCCGTTTTCGCTGATATTGACCGTATCTGTTTTCGCATTCCTGCTTTCCTCTATCCTCTTTTCTTGCTCTTTACGTTCTTCCTTTCGCTTTTGGATGGCGTTTTCCTGCTCTGCCTCTGCTTTTTCCTTCGCCTCCTTTGCGTCCTCCTTCATGCCTTTTTCAGCTTTCTTCTGATAATCCTCCGCTTTTTTAGCAAACTCGCCGACATACCCCATTGCCCGCTCCATGACTGCTGTATCGCCTCTTTGTTTTGCTTCCTTATAGACGCAAAGCGGCGTATTGAGCATTTTCATATTCATGCTTGCCCCAGTAAGCCCTTCCATTGTTCGCGTATGCATAATTTTCCCTCCTTGCTGGCTTTCCCAAATATAACCTTTTTCATGAAGCCTGATTCCCCATTTATTTTGTCTGGGAAAAAACCGTATGCTGCCGCCTGTATGAATCATTGTCCTTCTGGCTTAACTCCTGCTCTACCTGCGCCAATTCTTTCTCCAATTCTTTGGATTTCTTAACGTCACCGGAAGCTGACTGGATCTGCTGCTCAAGTTCCTGTTTTTTCTCCTTCAGTTTTCTGATTTCCCTTTCTACCGCGTTCGTATCGCCCACACATTTCTCTGGTTTCGGTTCCTTCTTCCCATCCACATGCGCCGCCTTGGGATCATCAAAAAAGATTTTCCGGTTGCCGTCCTCGTCCTGCCCTACGCGATACAACCCGGCAGACGCTTTCCCCGAATTTTCACTTTTGATGTATTCGTCCTGCGTCCCGGAAAGTTTACCAGAGCCTTTCGCTTCTGTTCCCTTGTTTGCCTCCTTTGCTTTCTCCGCCTTTAAGGCATCCTGTTTTTCCTGGAGCCTCTCTGCGTAATCGGTTCCAGAATAAGCATAATTCCCATTAATCTGCATTGCCATAAGCATTCCTCCTTTTCTGCTGTAGCGCCACGCGACGCAGCGCGTCGCCTGCCAATTCGTCGGTTGGCATTCCTTAATGCTTCGCTTTGCCTTCCTCCTTTTCTGTGGTAGCGCCACGCGACGCAGCGCGTCGCCTGCCAATTCGTCGGAAGGCATTCCATAATGCTTCGCATTGCCTTCCTCCTTTTCTGCTGTAGCGCCACGCGACGCAGCGCGTCGCCTGCCAATTCGTCGGAAGGCATTCCATAATGCTTCGCATTGCCTTCCTCCTCTCTTTTCGACTATAAGAATGGGCAGATTAATTCATTTGCTGTGGGATGCTTTCTGGATGCCGTGGGATGATTAGCAACATATGGAGGACAAATACATTCCCCCACGCTTATGGCCCCGTCATATTTTTCAGCGGCCGTTTTAACATTCGACAAGCTTATATATCCTTCATGTACTGCAAAACAACGCTGGCAAACTCTTTGCCCCGCAGCCGTGATACGGGAATCTCCCTGCCGTTATCCATATGTGCAATCCCATTCTTA
>CATLBW010000008.1 GCA_949879775.1 uncultured Lachnospiraceae bacterium | reverse complement strand
CCTATTTGGCATGTCCCAAATGTGTCTGTGACCGCAACATTAGCCTATGTGGGAAGCCAGGCATCCTGCTTTTGTCATTTTTTCCATAGCATACCCTATGTTGCCGGTACTAACTTAATGACATTGCGGAGTGAACAGTAACATTTCACGCGTTAGCGTGACAAGCCTCCTCTTGTGCGAGTGCGCATATTATTTTTTATCTTAATAGGAAAGGCTCTTTCACGCTTTACCGTGGCAAGCCTCCTCTTGTGCGAGTGCGCATATTTATTTTTATCTTATGGGAAAATACTTTCACGCTTTACCGTGGCAAACTGTTTCCTATAAGATAAAAAAAATCCCCGCAGGCAGCTCCGTCGCTGCCTGTGGGGATTTCAAAAAGGGGAGGATAAGTATTTAACCTTATCTTTAGTTCAAAGCTTTCATTTTCACCGAAAGAACTAAGTGGGGGCTTTGTTCTTTCGGATAATGGTAGTATTGACCGTATTTTCCCTTTTATACATTCTTTTATAAATTTTTTATATTTTTTCTGCTTCCAGTATGATAGAATATCGATAGATATTTTACTATGTATGCACAGCCGCAAAAAAACGACTGTCAGCAAACCTAAAGAAAGGCTACAAAACCATGAATCAAAAAAATATCTTACACAACAAATACTTCCTGTATGTCACGGAATTTTTTGCCGGCATGTCCGTGATGGCGGTGGAACTAGGGGCCAGCCGGCTGATGGCTCCCTATTTTAGTTCCTCACAAATTGTCTGGACCGTGATTATCGGCGTGATTATGATTGCCATGGCCCTTGGCAATGTCTGGGGCGGGCGGACTGCCGATAAGAAGCCTTCCCCTGACAAGCTTTATGGACGGCTCCTGCTGGCCGCGGTATGGATTGCTTTAATCCCCTTCGTTGGGCGGTACATGATTACAGGAATCTCCCTGCTGCTCGCAGTATTTATCACTAAGAATTTCCTGGTATGGGCGGCCCTATTTGCCTGCCTAGCCGTCTTTGCTTTCCCCTGCGTGCTGCTGGGGACTGTGACGCCCTCGCTGGTAAAATACTCTGTCAGCAGCCTGGACGACAACGGCAAGACAGTAGGCGAGCTGGGCGCATTAAACACAATCGGCAGCATTATCGGCACATTCCTCCCCACCTTTGTTACAATCCCGGCAGTGGGGACTGCTATCACTTTTTTAATTTTTTCCGGCGTCCTTGCCGCAATCAGCATCGTATATTTCCTCTCCATGCGCAAGAAAATGGTAAAATGCGCACTTACCGCTGTGCTGATCCTCGCCCTTGCCCTGACCTCCGGCTCTTATAGTTTCGCGTTCTGGGAAAATGACATTACTTTGGAAGACGAATCCATCTACAATTACTTGCAGGTTAAAGAGACCAGCCATTCCGTCATCCTCTCCACCAACGTGCTGTTTGGCGTGCAGTCTATTTTAATGAAAGATGCGACGCTTACCGGCATGTACTATGATTACGCGCTCGCCGCCCCTGTCATGGCAGGCGTCCCACAGATGGAGTCCCCTGGGAATATCCTTGTCCTGGGGCTTGGCACAGGTACTTTTGCCAAATATTGCAGTGAGTATTTTCCTGGCGTCTCCATTGAGGGCGTGGAAATAGACGAAAAAATTGCCAGGTTGGCCGGGGAATATTTTGATATGCCAGAAACGGTAAATGTGTCCGTTTACGACGGCCGCTCCTATCTTGCGGCCTCCGATAAGAAATACGACGTAATTATGGTGGACGCCTACCAGGATATTACCATTCCCTTCCAGATGTCTTCCGTTGAGTTTTTTGAGGAAGTGGACAAACACCTGACCAAAAACGGCGTAATGGTTGTCAACATGAACATGAAATCCCAATCCGAGAATTCCATTAATGATTACCTCTGCGATACCATAGGGTCCGTCTTTGGCTATGTCTACACGGCTCCGGTCCAGGGCGGCACGAACTGCGAAGTGTTCGCCTTCCAAAACCCCCATGCCTTACAGACATTCCAGGATAACCGCAATGCCCTCAAAGACCCAGAACTAGCCGCCATGATGGAAACTGTCCATAGCTCCCTTGCTTTGCGGGAACCCGGGGACTTAATCCTCACAGACGACAAAGCTCCGGTAGAGGTCCTGGGAATGCGGGTGTTAGATGAGATTATCGCAGATGAGCTGGACTATTACCGGGATCTTTACCTCGGCACATTGCTGCGCTGATTCGATTTGGCCTTCCCACAATTCCTTATGCCATCATAACCTGCAAGGAAATGGGCAGAACAAAGTGACATTTTCCCCTTGCACGAGTGCGCATACTATTTTTATCCTTTAAGACGAAAAATACCTCCAAAGTAACAGATTTTTATATCTTATCTGTCTGCTTTAGAGGTATCATATCGCAATCCCCGAGCGGCGTTTTGCTCTTAGTTTAAAATATTGTTTGTCTCCTGGATAACCTGCTGCACCTTATCCGCAATCAGCGTCACTTTATCCATGGACTGTTTAATGTGCTCACTGTTCTCTGAAGTCTGCTTAGCTCCTTCGATTGCCTCCTCCACTGCAAGCAGCAATTCCCCAATCGTCATATCGAACTTGTCTATCACCCCATTGATCTTCTCCATGGCAACATGGATTTCCTCATCATTCTCCTTGGCATTGCCGACCGACGCCTTGGAGCTTGCAGATAACTCCCGGATGTTGGTGGCAACCACCGCAAACCCTTTGCCTGCTTCCCCTGCCCTTGCAGCTTCAATTGCCGCATTGAGGGACAGAAGGTTAATCTTGCCCGCAATCTTCTCCACATCCTGGGTCATAATATTATATTTTGCCACGCTCTCGTTGATATTCTTCATAGATTCCGTGATGTTCCGGTTCAACTGTTTTAAATCGCTCATATGTTCAGATACATTGACCATATCGTCAGAACTCTTGGTCCCTACATTCCTAATGGCGTCCGCCTCTTCCTTCACATTGGCGATATTCTGGGCAAGCTCGCCAAAAATTTCCATCAGCTCATGGTTCATATTCAGCACTTCCTGGTTGACTTCGGCAACCTTCTGCCTTTCCTCACGGATTACCTTCATCACATACTGATGGCAGTTCTCTTTAGCATTGATGCCTTTGGAAACTGCGATTACCATGTCACGGCAGGATTTATACCCGCAGGCGCGGCAGTCAAAGTTACGCTCTGTCTTTGTCTCCTTGCCCATCAGCTTATATGTCCTCTCAATCTCAGCCTCAGAAACAGTTACGCTCTCCGTCTTGCGCGCCTCATAGGTGCGCAGGAAATCTTCCATCCGCAGCTTTTTATCAAATTCTGCAAACTGCTGGTCCACGCCCTTCTTACTCGTATGCTCCTTACGCTTTTTCCTGCTGTAGCGCTCCACATGGTGCATAATGTCAGACATCAGGAAACGGTGGCAGTCCTTACCGGTTGCCGGCCCCCCATTACAGCCAAACTCACAGTTAAGGACGTCAAATACTGTCGGCCTCGTCTGGGAATCCTGCTCTAGGTATGCATCCAGCTCCTCATACAGCCGCTCTGTGCCCTCAGACGTAATGACCTGCATCTCCGGGTCATGCACCAGAAGGTTCTTCCTAAGCCCTCCCGGCGTAGGGTAAATATTCCCCTCCCAGCCCTGATGTCCGTCAAACTCAAACTCACTGTATGTACCTTCCCTGGGAAAATCTATCTTCTTCTCCTTAAAATAATCCTTCAAATGTTCCATTGTAACGTTATAATCAATGACCTTAATATCACGGAACTCGTCAATCTTGGCAATACATGGGGAAATGGCCGCTATCTTCCCCTTATATCCCAAAATTTTGCGCATATAAATAGCCACACAAGCCATTGGGCTTTGCACTGGCGATAAAAATGGAAGCAGCTCCGGCTTATGGTACAGCATATAATTGACGACCGCCGCACAAGGCTGGGAAATCAGCTTGGCGTGCGGGTTCTTCTCAATGTAACGCAGATGCGCCCATGTACAGATATCTGCGCCAAACCCAACGTCGTAAATCTTTACATTGCCTTGGCTGCGCATCCAGTAAAGCACATGGCGCCATTGCCCGTCGAATGCAATCTTGATAGAGGGTGCCACAATCAGGGCAAGTTCCCTCCCATTATGTAAATCTTCCAGGAAAGCCGGCGTATCATCCCGGAAACTCCGCGCACCGTGCGTGCACGCTTTGATGCATGCCCCACACTTGATGCACTGGTCATCGTTAATTAAGATCCTAAGCTGACCATCATCATCCAGCTTCGCCACATTCGCCTCTTCCGCAGGACAAGCACGCACACAGGCATTACATCCCACGCAATTTTGTTCATCAACAATAATTATGCTCATTTGTCATTGTCCCCCAACCATGCATTTTCATTCGATATGCTTCTAAGAAAATTATAAAATATGGCTCTAGCACTGTCAAGAGATTTGCGTTCTCCCACATGGAAATCTATCCCCAGCTTCGATTACTGTAACAGTTGGCCCTTATACTTCTCGTACAGGCCTTGAAGCTTCGCCTTATCCTCCTTGGACACTTGTTCATCCGCCAGGCTCTCGAGGCCTTCCACATCCCCGCTGGCCGCCATGTCCGCCGCCTGCTTTAGGTTCTCCGGCGATATATACTTCTGTGCAATACCTGTGAGCTGTTCTAAGTCTTCCGGTTCCATATGGTCCACGATAAAAGACGCATCTACCTGCTGCCCTCCCACATCTACGGCCTTGCCAAGCTCTCCTTCAAATATTTTCCTGCCAATCTCCATGGCAGCCTTGGTCTTAATCTGATCCTCTATCATCCCCCGCCCGGCAAAGAGCACAACCGCCCCTGCCACTAAAACGCCTGTCACCGCCAGCAATAAGGCCTGCTTTTTCCGCTTCTTCATTAACAAAAGCACCTCCTGAAATTCTGATAATTACTATTATATTCCATAAAAGGCAAAAAACCAATTTCTTTCAAAATTTTTATTTCAGTACACTAGATAAGGCTAAAACTTTATCCTGTTTCTTTCCTTAGTTAATGCGACCGCCAAGGGAGTTGCCATTACCGACCCGGCATTAGATGTAACAAGCTATGATAACGCCAGTACATCCATTTCCAAGCAGCGTATACTGGAGCAGGCAGGATTGTCTATGTTAGCGCAGGCAAATCAAAGCACACAAGGAATTTTATCTTTATTACCATAAAAAGCAATACCATATCAAAGCCTACTGTCGGCTGGTGAAAAACCAAAACTTTACCCAAAATAAGGCTATCCCATGGAACCTTTGGCGCTGTAAAAACATAGTCCCCTGGATATAGCCTTTTTCTCCTCTTTCGTCCTTCCTTAGCCAAATATCCGCGCATACCCACAGGGCACTTAGCGCGGCTGCTTGGCTCGTTGCTCGCAGGAATCAACTTTATGGGTTCTTCCCTTTACTGCAGGAAGGGCAGCCGCCGCTGCATCCGCTGCACCCACTGCAATGCTTCCCATTCTTTTTATCTTTATACAGGCTGAAACATGCCATGCCCACAAGGGCGGCTACGGCTGCGCCGACCACAAACGTTCCCATCATAAACCTCCGTTTCTTGATTGCCGATGCAATCCAATCATAGTTTCCTTTTTTAGTTAGTATAGACTAACCTCATGTGTTTGTCAATGGGGTTTTCAAAATTCCCACGAAAATCCCCTCCATCAGCCCGGTCTGCCTATGGGCTGATGGAGGGGATTTATATTAGCGCACCTGAATCCTGACTTTTACTTTTTTCTTGCCTACCTGGAGCGTAACGTTTTTCGTTCCTTTCTTTTTCCCTTTCAGGTACACTGTAATCTTTTTCTTCTTTACGGACGCCTTTGTCATATTCACAATCCTAGAGGAAACCTTTACCTCATCGGTTGTGGCGTACTTTTTATTTTCCTCCGTCACATTAAGCGTCACTTGGACGGTCTTGCCCTTTTTCACCTTAACGGTCTTCTTCGTCGCAGAAGCTTTCTTGACCCTGTTTTGGACTTTCACTTTGATAGTCGCTTTTACTATTTTGCCGGAAGCGTTCCTGGATTTCAGCACAACTGACGCCATAGAGCCCCTGACGGCTTTTTTATCCGCTGTAACCGACACATAGGAACCTTTTACCTTTGCCTTTACCCTCTTAGTTCCGGTCACGGATGCCGTGACAGGCTTGGGCTTGCTGCCGGAAGCTGCGACTGCCGTGAATTTTATTTTTTTCGTCTTGCCAGGGGCAATCACCGCGCTGTTTTGGGACAATTTTATCTTCGTCGTGCCATCTGCTGGTTTGGGCGCCGGGGGCACGCTGGCTGCCGACACCTGCACGCCAATGGATGCGGAAACGCCGCCATTGACAAAGTAAGCGTAAATATCTGCTTTTCCTGCGCTGATTCCGGTGACATTGCCCTTTTTGTCCACAACGGCAACACGCTCGTCAGAAGAATAGAAGGCAGCTTCCCCGGCAATCTCATTCCACGGCGCGGCCTCTACCGTAAGCGCAGCTTTTTTCCCTGCGGTAAGCTTTATCGTCTGTTCCCCATTGTTAATCTGTGCGCAGACTGGACGGGATGCGACAAGTTTTCCATACGCTTCTATGCTCTGTCCTTTGGCATCCTGCGCCTTCAGCTTCAAATCAATGGCTCCTTGCGCGCTGTAATCCTCTATAGCAGGGGTGAAGGGAATCTCTATCATCTTCTCCTCGCCGGAAGAAAGCGCTGGGACCTCAAAATCTGCATAAGCCTTTGCTTCCTCTTTGCTGGACTGCCCGTCTTGCTCCACTTCCTCCATCATGATTAACTTGCCTTCGTATTTCCCGGAAGCTGCATTTCCAGTATTGATAACCCTTGCCCGGACATACGGCTCCTTTCCTCTCCAAAGCGCTTCTGCTTCCGTGAACTTCACATTGCTTCCATAAGGAACTTCCTTTTCCACCGTCACTGGCCTGCCCTGGGCCACATCGCTCTCGGCAATGGTTACACGGATGCTTGCGCCTGCAATATCCTGCGGGACTGTCCACGGGACAATCACTTCCATGCTCTCGCCTGCTGCCAGCGAAGCATCTAAATGCTTCTGCTCAATCACCGTCTCCCTGCCGTCCAAAACGAAGCCTACGGTATAGTCAAACCCGGTAGTATCTAACAATCCATTATTTTTCACCTCAAAGGAAATCTGGTCTGTCTCTCCTGCCACCAAACGTGAAGGCAAAGTGAGCAGGTCATTTTCTACTTCCAGGGAATTGGTAGTGCCAAACTCAATTTCCACGAGCTGGTTCTCACCATACTGGATCTTGCCATTTTCGTCAATCCACTGGTCGAAATAATTGGACACGGCGTTCACCCGGCTGTCCTCTGTCATATAGAGGTCTAATTCATCAATCACTTTATTGTTATTGGTAATCTGCACGGCCTTGCCAAATCCCCAGTTCTGATCCACTCCTTCTTCTTCGCTGCTTTTGGCCCCTTCATCTAAAACGCCTCCATCCGCTTCATTGCCTGCCGTTTCTTGTGCATCCAGCATCCTTTGGTATCTTGCGCCATAAATCTCCACGCCGGTGGAATCCTCCTCCGCGCCAAAATCCGTAAAGAAAATATAAATGTCATCCCCATTCGTCACCAACTGGTAATTGGCAATGCTGGTGGTAACATCCTCCCTCTGGGCAAGGCTTGCGCTGTCCGCACGGAAAATATCCTGGGCAAGCTCCTCATAAACAGTGCCTTGGTAATACTCAGCCTCAAGCCCCAAATCCTGCGCGGTTTTCCGATACCAGCCTTTATTCTGGGCGGTCCCATCCACATATCCATTAATATAGCCGCTCTTATCGATGGTGACCGTCTTTTCTGCTGTCCCATCCTCAGAAGGGACAAAAAACGTACTATCGCTGGTATCAAACAATGCTCCTAAAAGCTTCGTCACATCCAGCAGCCGGAAAATATAGCCGCTGTCTAACCATGTCAGATAGACCATGCCGCCGATATCAGTCAGCTTAGGGGCAGACTGGCTGACGTTATCCCTGGAAATGCGCAGCGGGTAATAACTCCTTCCTTTTGTAAGGTTACTGATTTGCAGGTATAATTCCTTATCCTCGCCTGTATTCAGGTCTTCATCCTCGTCTACCGTATAGGTAGACACCATATAGGAATCCCCATCTATCTGGGCAACGGCGGAATTATAATCCATCACCAAGGGATCTGCCTTCGTGTCATGGGTAATCTTTATCAAAGTTTCCTCTTGCTTGCGCTGTTTTTCATAGTCATAGGAGACATAAGCCATTGTTGAATATATCTTCGTGAAATCCAGGAGGTCTTCCTCCTTGGCTCCTTTTAAATCCCGCTTCATGTAACTGCAATAAACCGTCGTCCCGTCCACATTGAGCTGTGGGGAAAGATTCATATACCCGTCGTCTTTTATCAGGCTGACCTCCTGCCCCATCCGCCCGGAGGCGATATCATATACGGCAATGGAAATGCCCATTTCGCTAAGCTTCCCTACAGGCTTCTCCGAAGCGCTGAAGCTGCGGGCAGCGTCTACCCAGGCAATGATGGCTTTATTCCCTACCCTTAAAATATCCGGCATCGAGTCCACTGTGCCATCCTCCGAGACAACCGCCGGCTGCGACCACTGGCTGCCATCGTATACGGAATAATAAAGCGCCATGCTGTTTTGCTGTTCCCCTTTGCCACGGTTGCCGATAAACACCATCATCTTCCTGTCGCCGTCAAGAGGAATCAGGCGCGGCCTGGTGCGCTCTGCGGCATTGTCAAGAAGCGGCGTTACCGAAATCTGCTCCAAAGTCGCGCGGTGCGTAGGCTTCGGGGCGCCAAACGATGACATATCTGCATTTCCCGCCGTATACTCACGCATGGAAAGCTGCCCCTTCTCACCGTAATCCCGTAAAACCGTCCCCTTTTGGCCCAGTGTATTCAGCCGGAATGGGGAGGCGCTGTCTGCCGCCAGGACGTCTTTATCATCAATAAGCCCGCCAAAGAAATCAAAACCGGTCTTTTTCTCCAGCGTGCCAAAACCAATCGTGGCAGTCGCTATATCAACATTCATAGTCAAAATCAGCATATCGAAACCGATGCCCCCCGTGCCGCTAATTAACGCGCCGCTCTTGGCATTGACAATCCCCACGTCAAACTGTATTTTCAGTGATGCATAGCCGCGGGCGGAAACGATTCCGCAAAGCCCTACGCCTGCCTGCCCCTTGACGTTAAACATCAACGTCAGCGTGGATACCGTCTGCGTCAGGCGTTCCGCGATATTGCCGGAATAGGAGTCAAAATCTCCCGCTGTCAATGCATCTTTCCCTTCCTGCGAGGGATAAGAAACTGCCACTCCCGCCTGCATCGTGCCGCTTAGGTTCAAAAAGAACGGGACGCACTCGACCACCACATACATTGTCTTGTTGAACGTGAAAGTGCCGCCGATGGAGACGCCGCCCCCGGCAAAAATATACTCCTGCCGCACCGGGTCATAAATATAATTGAACGCCAGCAAAAACCCTACGTCAACACCCATCAGCGCATCGCTGTTCAGCCCTGCCTGCGCTTTCTTGGCGCTGCTTGCAGGGTCTTCCTTCGTCTTGTCCACCATCTTCCCCACCTCTGCCTTTTCCTGCTTGAGGGTGGCCTTTTGCAAAGACGCCTTGTCGTCATCCTTGTACGCTTTATACATGACGTCTTCCGTGGTATCGCTGCTCTTGCCAGACGAAACGTCGTCAATATCATTGATAAATTTTTGGAGCTTCGCTTTCTTCTGGGCAGTGTTTGGCGTTGCCATGCTGCTGATTAAGGCGTCAATGCCCACGTGGACCGTATACCCGGTATCGCCCTCCCACCTAAGCTTCCCATAACTGATAAGCCCTGAATTGGCATTGGCGGAGGTCGCCCCCAAAAGCGGGACATTAACAGGCGTCGAATCCTCCATATCATAAGTCTGGGGCGCTAACACCACGTTCTCAACATAAAACACCAGCCCGGTATCTACATCAGGATACTGCATTTCCACAGGCATACCGGTAATCTCCTGCCCTTCATCGTCATAGATCGTCTCCCCATTCTCAGCAACCCTCACTTCTTCATCAATCAGGCGCACCTTTACGCGGTCGCCGTTATGCAGGTTATCCAGCATCTTGGGGATTCTGCACTCAAAGGTGTTCTTATTGCCAGGGCTTTCCTTCACCCGGTACTCCGTACATACCCCGGTAACCGTGTATACGGTAAACACCGCCTCCTTGACAACCCTTTGGGCAGGATTAACTTTCGCCGTTATTGTCAGCGTATCATCATAGAGCCGTATTGCGTTATCCCGGTTATCCGTGCTCTGGTTGTGGGCATTATTATCGTAACTGTAAGTAATGCTCGTGACTTTGGGCATATCATAAGGATAGTTGAGCCTGGTATTGCCCTGCGTCACCTGATAGGCCCCATTGCCTATGGGCGCGGAATCCGTGAGCATGACGTCCACCACCTGCCCGTTCATCATGCCGTTGGAAATCAGGACAGGTATCACGTCCCCCTTACAGCCGCGTATGCCCAAAAGGTTATAAGCCCCCTTGTCGTTCGTGGAAGAGCTGACGGACTCTATCAGGTAATTCCCGTCCTTGTCCTTGCTCTGCTTGCCAGTCCCTGCCGACAGCGTATAATTGGAGACTGGAAGCTCTTCCTCACCCATGTCGGTGCTGCGGATAGGCTCGAATGCCGACACGAGATTTCCCGATATCTGGTATTCATGCATCTCAGACTCTTTGACGGACTTAAGCCCCACTTCTATAATATTATCTTCAGCGTCCGCCGCCGCCACCATCGTAAATGCCTGTGTGGTGTACACGGTGTTCTTGGACTTCATCTTAACCTGCGGGCGGCTGATGGTCCCTGACTCCTGTGCCTTCACGGCAATCCGGACTGTATACTCTTTGCCTGGAGTCGGCTTCATCATCTCCTGCACCGACGATGCCTTAGGGTTTAAGTTAAGGATATTTTTGCCTTTGTACTCAGGGAATGCTTCCAGCTTCTTCTTATCAATCAGCCCTTGTATTTCAAATTTACCCTCCGCCTTATCCTTAAAACGCACCTCAATGGCATTTGTATTCTCCATGATAATCGGACGGATCAGGTAGCTTTGCCCCGTCTCTAACATCAAATAGGAATCATCGGTAATGGCATTGTAGGTAATGCCTCCGTTGACGGACACCTCATAACCGGCCGCATGGTAATTGTCCATATTGTCCGCCACTGCGGAAAGGTCAAGCTGATCCCCGGCATGGAATGTGTACTTGCCATTCCTCGCAAGCTGGGAATCCTTAAAATGCCCGCTGCCTTCTCCCTTGGGGGAAAGCACCTCCACTGTCACGTCATTATACTCAATGATAGGCCTGAATTTAAGCATTTGCTTGTAGCCGTGCCCCGCGCTTTTCGTGTCTTTTTGAATGCTGTCAACCCAATAGATGAAATAACCGTCGTAAGGCACGGTGTCCATGGTGGCATTTACTTTCTTAATCTCATTTTCCACTGCCTCCGCGGAAAAACTCACGCTATCGTTGGCATTGGATTGACCCTTTTTGCCCTTAAGCCAGGACACAAAATCCTGTGGGTACTTGACGGTAACTTTCTTATCTGCGCTACTGGGGTCAATCGTCAGCTCGTACCCTGTGATCCTCCCATATTTCCCGCTATGCCCACCGAGCTGGGTATCCTGCACGGTAAACACCAGATTGGACTGCTTCTCGTCAGGGTTCGCATAGATATCCCTGGAATCATTGTCATACAAGACCTGCGCGCCGCATTTTAACTGCATCTGCACCGGCTTCGTTTCTAAGTAAGAGTCCGCCGTCCCCGTACGGAACCGTTTGGCCGCAATCGGCTGTAAGGAGACGTTAAATTTCTTGTACATTGCGCACAGACCGTAAAACTCTATGTAATTCTTCGGCGTCTTGCTCTTATATTCATCCACCGACCATACGACCGCCTTTAACAATCCTTCCCTCGTATTCCTGACCGGCGCCTTATTCTGGCTTCTGCCAAACTCACCGTCTACGCTGACAACGTTCGAATTGCTGCCTGTCGTCATCTCAAGCTTTGCCCTCTGCCCACCGCCAAAGCCCGTTTTGGAACGCCAGTCGTTGACAAAATACTGATAATATACCCCGGGAATCTCCTGTGCAGACTCCGTGCGGGAGCTTCCCTGTTTTGTGGTAGTGGTATGGTAATATTCCAGTTTGCCAAAATGGTTATTGTCCATGCGGTCGGCAACCTCTTTATTAAAATAGTAAGTAGACTCCCAATGTCCAGCGCCCCACGGCTTGGAACCGCTAAGGAAGCTGTCCTTATAAGTAAAGATACCGCCATGCCCAGCATCCGCGGAAAAATAATACGTGCCTGCTTCCACGGCAGGGCTGAAGGAATTATCCATAATCCTGCCAGTTTTCTCCCCCATCCGGTACTCCACGGAATAACTTTTGTTATCATCCGGCTTTGCCCCTTCTGCGTCGCTGCGGATACTGATGCCAAAAGACTGCACATCTTTGTCAGCGGATGCACGAAGCACGCTGCCTGCTTCCTTCGTCTCCTCGGCTTCCTTGGAATCTTCGCCTGCTTCTTTCGCTTCCCTGGCTTCCTTGGAATCTTTGCTTGCTTCTTTCGCTTCCCTGGCTTCCCCGGAATCTTTGCTTGCTTCTTTCGCTTCCCTGGCTTCCTTCGTCTCCTCGGCTTCCTTGGAATCTTCGCCTGCTTCTTTCGCTTCCCCGGATTCCGAGGAAGCTTCACCTGCACCCCTGGCAATCGTTACCTGCGCCCTCATATGCTCCCCTTCGGTGCATGCCTTTAAATCGGAAAGGCATACGTCAAACGCCCCTTCCCCCGCAACAGGGATTTCAATTTCTTTTTCTGTCTCATAAGGAAAGAAGGTAAGCGTTTCGTACCTCTCCCCATAATTCTCGCCTGCCTTTGCAGTGTCGCCGCTGGTATACAACGTCATGTCGCAGACTGAGTACTCCGCGCCTTCCCTGGTGACAATGAGCGCTGCTTTGCCGTCCTCTGACTGATAGAAAGGCTGCGTAAACGATACCTGCGAACGCACTTCCTTTTCATCATCCTTTATGGTAATGGAAGCGGAAGTAACCTCATACGCCTTCGCTCCCTGAGCTTCCGTCAACAGCAGGGAAAAACCCTCCGTGCCTTCGCTCTTATCGTCTTCAAGGATTCTAAATTTGAAGATTTTCTCATCCTCCCCCGGCGCAAAGCGCACAATGCAAGATGAAGACGCGTCCAGGCATTCCATAGAGCCTTCCACCAGCCCCTCCATCACAGCGTCTGTAATCCCCTGGTGCGCTTCGCTGCCGCTGTCCGGCACAGTGCGCACGCCTCCGGCCTGCTCCTCCTTATAACGGGCGAGGGAACTTGTATCAGAGGCTGTTTTCTCCTCTACAAATTCTTTGCCCCGGAACTGCTTTTCCAGGACGGTGCTGCCATCCGCCGTTTCCTCCATCCCATCCATAAGGATTTCATAATCCTCTCCGTACAAGGCAGTCATATCGATGGAATTTACCGTTACGCTGGCTTCCTTTGCTAAGCTGCCCTCACGGTAGATGGGCAGTGTATACGTGCCCCGCTCCTCTACTTCGGCAGCGGCAGCGCCAAAATAAATATAGTCTCCTTCTGGCAGTTTGTCCTTTGCAATCCGCGAGGACTTTAACGCCACGGCTTCCTCCCCGCTTTCTTTGATTGCGGCAGCCGATAAATCCTGCCCCACGGACGCAAGCATGGAAACGCTCAATAATATGCTAAGCGCCCGCTGGGATATTTTCTTCCAATTTCCTTTCATAAATTCCCTCCCTAATATTAAATTGGTGTGAAATACCTATTGATATTTTACCAAACCATAACCCCAGCGGCAACACCCCTGGGATAAACGGCATTTTCCGGGGAGGAAATCAAATACCCCGCAGCTAAGCTGCAGGGTATTTGCCCCCTCGCCGGGGCGGTATCTCCTCTTCTGCGAAGAGCAGATAAGCCTCGTGGGAATCATCGAAAAAATGCTGGTTAGTCCTCGAGGTCCAGATCCGAGAAGCCAAAAAAACGCACCGCATTCTTATAACAGATATCTGTAACCAAGCCGCCCAGCCACTCTTTGTCATTGGGATATTCGCCGCGTTCGACCCAGCCGCCGAGCAAATCACAGAGGATGCGCCGGAAATATTCATGGCGCGTATAAGACAGGAAACTCCTGGAATCCGTCAGCATACCAATGAAATTCCCCAAAAGCCCCAGGCTGGCAAGGGACTGCATCTGTTCCCTCATGCCATGCTTGTGGTCGTTAAACCACCAGGCGCTGCCCTGCTGTATTTTGCCCGCCGCGCCTTCCTCCTGAAAACATCCAATTAAGGCACCCAACGCCGCGTTATCCCCAGGGTTTAAACTGTAGAGGATTGTCTTAGGCAGCGCATAGTTCTGGCACAATGCATCCAGATAGGAGGATAACTTCGTAATCGGCACACGGTTATAAATACCGTCAAATCCGGTATCCGCACCAAGATCCTCATACATCCTCGTGTTATTGTTTCTGGTCACGCCGAAATGAAGCTGCATCACCCAGCCGCGTTTTTGGTATTGCCTGCCCAGCCATAAAAGCGCTTTGGTCTTAAACTTTAATTCTTCTTTTCGGGAAATTTTCTCACCCTGCAAGCGCGCGCGGAAAATCCGTTCAACTTCCGCTTCCTTTGCCGGCTCCCAGGGCACATACAAAAGCCCATGGTCGCTAACCACACAGCCCATTTTGGCAAAATAGTCCATCCGTTCCTTTAACGCTGCTTTCCAGTCGTCAAAATTCTCGATAACAATACCTGAAGCCGCGGAAAGTTCGTCCATATAAGCTGCAAAATCCTGCTTTTCAATAGACAGGGCGCGGTCAGGGCGCCAAGTGGGAAGCACCTTGAAGCCTACCGTATCATCCTTGGCAATTGCCCGGTGCCAGCATAGGCTATCCACCGGGTCGTCCGTGGTACACATCAGCTTCACATCAGACGCTCGTATAATCCCGCGGACACTCATATCTTCCTGCGCAAGCCGCTCTTCACATAACCGCCAGACGTCTTTTGCCGTATTTTCATTGAGGACGCCATCATAGCCAATATAACGCCACAGTTCCATATGGCTCCAGTGGTAGAGAGGGTTTCCGATGGCTTTTTCCAAAGTCTGCGCCCACTTATAAAATTTTTCATAATCTGTGGCGTCCCCGGTGATATATGTTTCTTCCACACCGTTGCTGCGCATCTGCCGCCATTTATAGTGATCCTCATAAAGCCATACCTGCGTCATATTGTCAAACTGCCAGTCCTCGGCAATCGCCTTGGGGTTAATATGGCAATGGTAATCAATAATGGGCAGCTTCTGTGCATAATTATGGTACAAATCGCGCGCCGTCTCTGTGGACAAGAGGAACCCTTCCTGCAAAAATTTTGTTTTCCCCATCATTTATACCCCGGAATAAGCAAGAAAACCGCCGTCAATCGGCAACACCACGCCGGTGATGAACCCTGCCGCCTCCTCGCTGAGCAGAAACAGCATGCTGCCAACCAGCTCCTCCGTCTTGCCGAATCGTTTCATCGGCGTTGCCGCAAGGATTTTGCCCGTGCGTTCCGTAGGCGTCCCATCGTCGCGGTATAACAATTTCTCATTCTGGTTGGTGACAAAAAACCCAGGAGCCAGGGCGTTGACACGGATTCCCTCCCCTGCAAAATGCACGGCAAGCCACTGCGTAAAGTTGCTGACCGCCGCTTTCGCCCCGCTGTACGCGGGAATCTTCGTCAGGGGCGCATAAGCGTTCATCGAAGAAATATTTAAGATATTGCAGCCCTTCCTGCCCACCATATCCTTGGCAAACACCTGCGTCGGCAGGAGCGTGCCGATGAAGTTGAGGTTAAAAACAAACTCTACGCCGCTCTGTCCCAAGTCAAAAAATGTCTTAACGTCTTCCTCTAAGTCCGCTGCTGTAAAATATTCTTTGTCGGTAGTCGCAAGGGGATGGTTTCCCCCAGCGCCATTAATCAAAATATCGCAGGCTCCAAAATCGTCCAAAATCCTCATATGGGCAGCCTCCAGGCTGTCCTTTTCCAGCGCGTTTGCCTGATATCCATTGGCGACGCCGCCTGCCGCCGTAATCTTATCGGCGCTTTGCTTTGCCGCATCCCTATTGAGGTCTAACAGGGCAACTTTCGCCCCGCATTCTGCAAGCGCCTCGGCCATGCCCGAGCACAGGACGCCGCCTGCCCCAGTCACAACCGCTACTTTTCCTGTCAAATCAATACGAAATGGTACGCTCATTTTTTTCTCCCTCCATTTGTTAAAACTGCGTGCTTATTTCTTTTCAGCTCCTTTTTCAATCGCTTCCCACAGGCCGTTCAGATACGTTGCCCCCAAGGCGCGGTCATACAAACCGTAACCAGGGCGCCCAGTTTCCCCCCAGATCATCCTTCCGTGGTCTGGGCGGATATAACCGCAGAACCCGTTGTCATACAAGGCCTTCATAATCCCATACATATCTAAAGAGCCGCATTCTGAAAGGTGCGCCCGCTCCTCAAATCCGTTATCCAGCACTTTCACATTGCGCATATGCACAAAATGGATTCTGCCCTGGGAGGCGTATTTCCCCGCCATGCGCTCCACGTCATTGCGGCAGGAACACCCCAGCGAACCGGTACATAAGGTAATGCCGTTCTGCGGCTCGTCCACTAATTTAAGGAAACGGTCTAAATTTTCCTCGCAGGTAATAATCCTCGGCAGCCCAAAGATGCTCCAACAAGGGTCATCCTCATGGATTGCCATATTTACGTTGCAGGAAGCTGCGACAGGAATTACCCGTTCCAGGAAATACTTGAGGTTCCCCCACAAATCTTCCTCCGTCATCGCCTGGTATTGTGCCACAATCTCCTTCAATTGTTCCCGGCTGTAACTACTGTCCCAGCCCGGCAGCGTCAAGTCGCTGTCGCTTCGCAAAGGGTTTACCGCATCCACCTGTTCCTGGTAATACACCAGCGACGTGGAACCATCCGCAAGTTCATGGTCGAGCTGCGTCCGCGTCCAGTCAAATACCGGCATAAAGTTATAGCAAATGCACTTCACGCCCGCCGCCGCCACACGCCGGATATTTTCACAGTAATTTTCAATATACTTGTCCCTCCCAGGCTTTCCCAGTTTGATATCCTCATGCACCGGGATACTCTCCACCACCTCAAAATGAAGCCCTGCCCCTTCAATCTGCTTTTTCAGCGATTCAATGGAAGACATTGGCCACACCTCGCCGGGCGGCACGTCATACACCGCCGTCACTATGGTATGCATACCCGGAATCTGGCGGATATTTTCAAGCGTCACTTTATCATCTTCCCCATACCAGCGGAACGACAATTTCATTCTATTCATGAGGTTCCCTCCTTCCTGCGCTCGGCAAGGATTTCTCCATTTCTCTCCACCACGCCCTTACTCAGCGGATAGGCAAAAATTAAAATCAACGCCACAATGATATAGCAGACGCCTGGGAAAATCGTGGCGATATTATAAATCCCCGCGCGCACTTCATCGGTCTGCACCGCCCCAGGTTCTGAAACAAAGCCAATCGCCGATAGCGCAAAGCCGCTGACGCCGCCTGCAAGCGCCTGTCCGATTTTCCTGGCAAACGAATACACGCCGTACACCGTGCCGTCCTCGCGGCTGCCAGTCTTTACTTCCTGAAAATCAATGACGTCCGTGATATATGCCCACACAACCATGTTGAAATAATACATACCAAAATTGGCAATGAAGGTGACGGCAACGAACACCCAGGGATTTTTCACTTTGAAGAAAAACAACAGCACAAATATGATTCCTGTAAACAACATGCCTGCCGCCCCGGCTTCCTTTTTGCCAAAACGCTCTGATATTTTGCCTGTAAACGCCGCCAAAAGCAATGACGTCGGCACGCCCACAAATCCCATAACGGAAAGGGCGTTTGTGTCTTTAAACCATTCTGCGAAAAGATAATTGTTCATAGACTGCCCCAAAAGGGAACTAAGGAGCAGGAAAATTGCCGCTCCAATGATAGCAAGCAAAGCACGGTTTGATACGAGGGCTTTGACGGTATCTCCCATGCCCGGCATTTTGCCGTTATCTTTCTTTTTGATTTCCACGCGCTCCGTTGTCATCTGGTAACAGAGGATATAACACAAAATTGCCAGCACGGCGAATACCCCGGCGATTATCGTAAAATTCCTGCCGCTGACAATCTGGTTGCCATCGGCGTCTGTGTAATAGACTACCATCGGCGCAACAACCATAATTACTACGCTGGCGAAGGTCGCGCCCATGGAACGGAAGGTTGACAGCTCCGCACGCTGCCTGGGGTTGTCGGTTATTGCCGACGCCATAGAGCCGTAAGGGATATTGATTGCCGTATAAAGCAGGGAACCCCACAAAATATAGGTGATAAACATATAGATAATTTTTACGGCCATAGATGCCGGGGCCAGCACGGACTGGTACATCAGAAAACTGACAAACGCCACCGGAATACAGATGCGCTTAATCCAGGGACGGAATTTGCCGTCTTTGGACGCCGGCAGCCGGTCCACAATCCGCCCCATGCCGATGTCGGTAAAGGCGTCCACAATTCTTGCCACAACGAATAGGATGCCCACCATTTTCGGGTCAATCCCTAAGACATTTGTATAAAATACCATTAAAAAAGAGCTTGCGAAAATAAACGTGAAATCATTCCCGAAATCTCCAAACATGTACCCCAGCTTGTCTCGCATGCCAAAGGGTTTTTTATCGTTTTTCCCACTCATATCATTTCCTCCAGGTATCATGAAATACACATATTTATCAGTATTGTCCGCAAATACCGGGAAATTATTCACAAGTCGCACAAGTACGCATATTGTTTTTTGTCTTATAGGAAAGATACTTTCACACTTTATCATGGCAAAGCCTTTCCTAAATTAAGACAAAAAAACACCATGCAAAAGCCAGTGGGAGCCAATTGCCCTCCAAGCTTAAGCATGATGCCTTTTCTCATTGCCTTATCTAAAAATCCCTTATTTCACTTCCCTGGTCCAGCCGTATTTGTCTTCCTCATTCCCCCACTGGATTCCAGTAAGGTAGTCGTACAATTTCTGTGTCAATTCACCAATCTTGAAATCATTGACCGTAACTACGTCGTCCTTATACATAAATTCCCCAACCGGGGAGATAACCGCCGCCGTGCCTGTGCCAAAAGCCTCCTCAAGGCTCCCGTCATGCCCTGCTTTCATCAAATCATCGACTGATAAGTGCGTCTCGTTTACCTTATAGCCCCAATCCTTAAGGATATGGATAATGGAATCCCTGGTTACGCCCGGAAGCACCGTCCCTTCTGTCGGGGCCGTGTAAATCTCGCCGTTAATTTTAAACATAATATTCATGGTGCCTACTTCTTCCACATATTTGCGGTTAACGCCGTCCAGCCACAGCACTTGGGTACAGCCCTTCTCCTCCGCCCTCACCTGGCCCAAAATGGAAGCCGCGTAATTGCCGCCGCACTTGGTGTCACCCGTGCCGCCCTTTACCGCACGCACCAAGTCATCCTCAACCAAAATCTTCACCGGATTGATGCCCTCAGGATAATATGCGCCAACCGGGCAGCAAATTACCATAAATTTATAAGAAATAGCCATATGCACGCCCAATGCCGACTCCGTGGCAAACACAAACGGGCGGATATAAAGGGAAGTCCCTGGCTCAGAGGGAATCCAGTCACGCTCTGTCTTCACTAATGCTTCCACTGCCTCCACAAACATGTCCTCCGGAAATCCCGGCATGCACAGCCTGGCATTGGAATTTATCATTCTCCTTGCATTCATTTCCGGACGGAACAGCAAAATCTTGTCCTCTTTGGTGCGGTATGCCTTTAAGCCCTCAAATGTCTCCTGGGCATAATGAAGCGTCACGCAGGAGGGACTGATTTCCACCGGCCCATAAGGCTCAATCCTGGCGTCATGCCAGCCTACGCCCTTATCCCAGTCCATCACAAACATATAATCTGTCATGTACTTGCCAAATCCCAGGTTACTCTGGTCCGGTTTCTCTTTTAACACGTCTCTTTTTACAAACTTGATATCCATAATCGCTCCTCCATCCTATTCTTCTCTTCGTTTCTATCAATTATTATACTTTTTTCCATGGCTGTCAAGATTATTCTTAGCGCTTATACTGCTTATAACTTTTTTTCATAATCCAATAGGCAAATTTCATAAAATGATGTATACTGTACATAATTAAACTTAGCAAAGGAGAAATCATTATGCATCAATTTCAACCTTATCCAATTGACTTATTGGAACTTAACCCTTTCACTAAGATTTCAAATGAATGGATGTTGATTGCGGCGGGCAGCCAGGAAAAGGTCAATGCGATGACTGCAAGCTGGGGAGGCTTAGGCGTCCTCTGGGGAAAGAACGTAGCTTTCATCTTTGTCCGCGAGAAGAGGTACACCAAGGAATTCATAGACAAGGAAGGATATTTTTCCTGCAACTTTTTTGACAAAAAATACAAAAACGATTTGAAATATTTCGGGGTTGTATCCGGCAGGATTGAGGACAAATTCAAAGCCTCCGGGCTGACAGTAGGGTTCCAGGACAATACCCCTTACGTGGACGAGGCAAATTTCCTCTGCCTGTGCAGAAAAATGGCTGCCGTACCCATCACCGAAGCACATTTCCTTGATCCTGAAATCAAAGAAAAATGGTACTCCGGCAAGGATGACGGCAACCTGCATACCTTATATGTAGGGGAAATCATGGAAATCCTGGCGAGGTAAGGCGAGATAAGCTATCCAACCTCAATCTGGCACATCTCCATCGTAAGCAGCGCCGCTTCGTGTGATTTGGGCGTAACGCCGGCACAGCAGGCGGCGTCCACCCGGATTGCCGCTTCCGGCATAGCCGCTTTTAACAGCAGCGCGTTGCTTACCACGCAGATGTCCGTGCACAGGCCTGCCAGTTCAATTTCCAGAGGCTCCTTCTCATTTTCCTTGCGCAGAAGCTCCATCAGCCCCAGGGAGCCAAAGGAGGGCTTATCAACGATATGCGCCTTGTCGGCCTGCGCTTCTATTTCAGGATGGAGCTGCCAGCCTTTCGTGCCCTTTACGCAATGGACAACCGGAAGCTTCCTGCCCTCCGCAGTCTGCAGGTAATTATCGCTATGCGTATCCCTGGTGACATAAATGTCCTCTTTCCTATAAGATTTCATTTTCTCAATCACCGGCTGCACAATTGCCTGCGCCTCCTTGGTCCCTAATGCCCCATCGATGAAATCCTCCTGCATGTCTACAACAACTAAAATTTTACGCATATGTCCCCTCCCATATTTACAGCCCAATATCCTGCACATACAATTTCTTCCCTGTACGCGTCAAATTTGCGCTACGCTTTAATTCTGTTTCCTAAAATACTCAGACCTGCCGGCGCAGGAAGTACTGATTGATTCAATCGCTACCCCGCCGCCGCGTACAATCTCAATCTGCTTAAATTTACTTTTCAGAAGGTCTATCAGCTCATTGTTTCGGCGCTCGGTCGCTTTACACTCCAAAAGGATGCTGTCTGTGCCGATATCCGACACTTCCACATGGAATACCTGGGCAATCTGGAACAGCTCGGCTTTATCCGCCACACTGCAATCCTTCACCTTGGCAAACAGGATTTCCTTCATATGGATCGGCACATCCGTAAAGTCCATCACCTTAATTACCTCTACCATGCGGTTGAGCTGCTTTTTAATCTGTTCAAATGTTATATCGTCGCTGGTAACGCAAATTGTCATACGGGACACCGTCTCGTCCTCCGTCGTCCCCACCGTAAGGCTCTGCAAGTTATAAGATTTGCCGGAAAAAAGACCGGAGACTTTCGCCAGGACGCCCACCTGGTTCTCGACATACAATGCTATCCATCTGTTTTTCGTCATGTTTCTGTCTCCTTTCCCTACTTCAAAATCATTTCCGTCATAGGATTTCCGCCCTTTACCATGGGAAGCACAATATCTTCCGTAGCAACCATAAACTCAATAAGCACGGGCGTATTGCACTGCTTTGCCTGCTCTAATGCCGCTGCAATCTGTGATTCTTCGGTCACGCGGATACCGCAGGCGCCGTAGCTTTCTGCCAGCTTCACGAAATCCGGCTCATACGGGGGACATTGCTCTCCCGGCCCTTTGCAGTCGCCTGGACAGCCTTTACGCCTTCTTAAACATGTGGCCTCATAACGTTTGCCATAGAAAAGCTGCTGCATCTGGCGCACCATGCCCAGATAATAATTATTGAAAATGCACACGATAACATTGGCTTCCTGTGCCATGGCCGTGGCAAGCTCCTGGATGTTCATCTGCATACCGCCGTCGCCGCTGATACAAACGACTGGTTTCTCTGGACAGCCAATCTTCGCGCCAATAGCTGCCGGAAAGCCGAAGCCCATCGTGCCTAAGCCGCCGGAAGTGATAAATTGCTTCTTCTCATTAAGCTCGATATACTGGGTCGCCCACATCTGATGCTGCCCGACGTCCGTGACAAAAATGCCCTCCGCAAACTGCCTGTTGATTTCTTCTATGATCATCTGCGGCGTCATGCCTTTGTCCCGGCGCATTTCTAATGGATTTTCTTTATCCCACTCACGAATCTTTTCCAGCCAGCTTTCCGTCTCCTGGGGCGCCGCCCACTCCAGCAGCTTCTCCAACGCAAGGTTGGCGTCCGCTACAATCGGCACGTCCACTACCACATTCCTGGAAATAGAAGCCGTGTCAATATCCACATGGACAATCTGCGCATGGGGGGCAAATTCGTTTAAATCCCCGGTAATACGGTCGTTAAACCGCGTGCCAATGGAGAACAGCACGTCGCATTCCCCGACTGCCATATTGGCTGCATAACGGCCGTGCATACCGCTGTTTCCTATATAATAGGGATGGTCTGTGGGAATGGCCCCTTTTCCCATAATCGTCGTCACTACCGGAATCTTCGTCTTTTCCACCAGCGCTAACAATTTATCGTTCGCCCCTGCGATGTTGATACCGCCGCCCGCCAAAATCAAGGGCTTTTCTGCTGCTTTCAGCAATTTGTAGCCCTTTTTCAACTGGCCGATATGTACGCTCGCATTCGGCTTGTAGCCACGGATAGAGACAGACTCGGGGTACTCCCCCGGTCCCATCGCCGTCTGGATATCCTTGGGCAAATCAATCAGGACCGGGCCCGGCTTGCCGGTCTGCGCAATATGGAACGCCATCTTGAGGATTTTTCCTAATTCTTTCCTGTCACGGACTGTCACGCCATATTTGGTGATGCTTCGCGTCATCCCCACAATATCGACTTCCTGGAAAGCGTCATTGCCGATTAAATTCAAGGGCACCTGCCCCGTAATGCATACCAATGGAATATTATCGTAGTGGGCGTCGGCAAGCCCGGTCATGATATTTGTCGCCCCCGGCCCGCTCGTCACAAGGCAGACGCCGACCTTCCCGGTAGCGCGGGCATACCCTTCCGCTTCATGGATCAGCCCCTGTTCATGGCGCGGCAGCACCCATTCAATCTCCTCATGTTTGTATAACTCGTCTAAAATATCGGTCACCATCCCGCCGGGATAGCCAAATACCGTATCTACGCCTTCCTCCGAAAGCGCTTTCACAAATAATTTCTTTCCTGTGATATCCATTGCCATAATCTTAATTTCACCTCAACTCAACGGTTTTCCTGTTATTGTAACAGATAACATTGCAAAACTCAAATTAATCACGAAATCCAGCCCACCGTTTTCAGCACAAAAATCCATGCCGTCAACGTAAACGACGCCAGCAGCGTGGTCGCAACCACGATGCTTGCTGTCAATGTACCGTCGTTCTTCATATTTTTTGCCATAATATAGCAGCTCGGCGTAGTGGGGGAAGCCAGCATGATCAAAATCCCAATCATCTTCTCCCCGGTAAAGCCCATGGCCGCCGCCAACGGCACAAGCAGCGCCGGCTGCAGTACCAGCTTGATAAAAGAAGCCGCCAAAGTCGGCTTTATTTTCGCCAGGGCTTTCCTGCCCTCAAACCCCGCGCCCAGCGTTACCAAAGCAAGCGGCGTGGCCATCTGTGCGATATTCCCCACCGTCTTATCTACTATCGTTGGAAACCGCAGCCCGCACAGGGAAACGGCAAGCCCTAAGAAAATAGTAATGATAATGGGATTTTTGAGGATGTTGACGCATGCCTCCCTGATTTTGCCTGCCCGGTCCACATCCTTTTCCTGTTGCCCTTCGAAAGTAAGCACAATTACGGAGTAAATATTGTAAAGCGGGACCGCCCCTATAATCATCAAAGGCCCCATTGCCGACTGCCCATAAAGATTTTGGATAAAGGCAAGCCCCATCACTGCCGCGCTGCTGCGAAAAGAAGCCTGCACAAACGCCCCTGCCATATATTTGTCTTTCAAAAATAACTTCGTGCCGCCCCAGATCAGCCAAAAACATGCCGAACTTGCCAAGGCGCAAAACAACACATACTGCAAATCAAACACTGCTTTTATATCCACCGATGAGATATCCCGAAACAGCAGAAACGGCAGCGTGACATTGAAGTTAAATTTATTCGCCACCTTGACAAAATTGTCGTCAAGCATACCAATCTGTTTCAGCCCCCACCCTAACGCCATCACCAGGAAAATGGGCAGCGTAACATTGATACTGAAAATAAAGTTATCCATGGTTCCCACCTTTTTCCGAAACCCTGCCTATGGTAAACTTCCGCGGACGCCCTGACACTTGCTTCATTCAGGTCTTCCTGCTATATTTCACAAAATAATACTCCAAATCAAAATACGTCTGTTCTTCGCTCTCCTCCGTTATCTGCCACGCTTTCTCTTCATCCAGGTTCGGGAACCACGCGTCCGCCTGATAGGCGTAGTCCAGTTTGGTGATATATGCTGTATCACATTGCGCGAGCAACTGGCGGTAAATGCTTTCTCCGCCAATCACAAATATATCCTCGCTTTTATATTTCTCCAATTCCTTGGACAATCCTTCCATGCTGTGCACACAGACTGCGCCTTTCACCCGATAAGCTTTATTCTTACTCAGCACAATATTGGTGCGGTCCTTCAAGGGCTGCCCGCCAGGAAAAGTTTCCAATGTCTTCCTTCCCAGTATAACCACTTTCCCAACAGTCATCTGCCGAAAACGCTTCATATCGTCAGGAATCCGCACCAGCAATTTATTATCCATGCCGATTGCCCAATTCTTATCAACTGCTGCAATTAAATTCATAAGCGCCTCCTTAGGTTTACTTCTTTGGCTCCACTACTAGGCATCAGGACTCTCCCCAACTTCGTTGGGTCCCCCCTCATGCCATATGGTCCCTCCTTAGGTCAAATTTACTTCATCGGAACCGTCAGGAGACCTAAGGCATCCTCCCACTTCGTGGGTCCCTCCTTAGGTCAAATTGCTACCGGGATATCCTCAATCTGCGGGCCCGTCACATAATTGTCAAGCCTCACATCCTCCCTGGTAAACGCATAAAAGTCCTTTATCTCAGGATTCAGCCAAAATGTGGGCGCAGGGTGCGTCTTTCTTGCAATCAGCTCCTCCACCAAGGGAATATGCCTGTCGTAAATGTGGGCGTCTGCAATCACATGCACAAGCTCGCCAACCTCCATATCGCAGACCTGCGCCAGCATATGCATAAGCACGGCATACTGGCACACATTCCAGTTGTTTGCCGTCAGCACATCCTGGGAACGCTGGTTCAATACAGCATTTAAGGTCAGCTTGCCATGCCCCGTCTTTTGCGTAACATTGAATGTCATGCTGTACGCGCAGGGATAAAGGTTCATCTCGCTCAAATCCTGGTGGACATACAGGTTCGTCATAATCCGGCGGCTGAACGGGTTGTTCTTTAAGTCAAAAATCACCCTGTCCACCTGGTCCATCATGCCTTCCCGGTACTTATGCTTCACACCCATCTGATAGCCGTACGCCTTGCCGATAGAGCCTGACTCGTCCGCCCACTCATCCCAGATATGGCTGTGCAGGTCGTGAATATTGTTAGATTTCTTCTGCCAAATCCACAACACTTCATCCGTGCAGCTCTTGATTGCCGTCCTGCGCAGGGTAATTGCTGGAAATTCTTCAGCAAGGTCATAGCGGTTGACCACGCCAAATTTTTTAATGGTATAGGCGCTGCTGCCGTCCTCCCAATGCGGGCGCACCTTCTCGCCCTCGGTACTGACGCCGTTGTCCAGGATATCACGGCACATATTTATAAAAATGTTGTCAGCTAAGCTCATTCCCTTCTCCTTTTCACTCAGGTTGTCTTACGACATTATATAACAGAACTCCCGCTATCTCAATTGAAATTAATTTTTTTCAAAAAATTCAAGACTTTTTCACAAAAATGGTGTATACTTGAACAGGAAAATTGTTAAAGTTCCGCCCGCGCCTCGCGGAGGATAAAATATAAACTAAGGAGTGTTATCATGAGCCAAGCAAAAGTAGACCGCTATAAAGAAGAAAAAGCAAACCGCAAGAAAACTATGAAAAAGGAAAAGGCAATGCGCATATTGTATTCCGTCATCGGGACCTTGGTATGCCTGGTATTGGTAAGCTGGATCGCTTATTCCGCTTACGGGTATTTCCATAACCAGGACAGCCAGACAACCGCGTCCCGGACGGAGGTGAACGTAGATGCGCTGAATGATTACCTCGGTGCCCTGTCGACGGACAGCGCGGAATAAATCTTCCTGAATTGTTATTTCCAAGTAAGGCATGAAATTGTTACTAATAACCTTTATAAGGCCCGGCGCGATTTTCTCACGCCGGGCCTTGCCATTTCCCCTATGGGGCTTTGCATTATTTCACTTTTACTTTTTTCGCCTTGCTCCAGTCCCCGTACAGTTTTGTTTTCCCCACTTTGGTGTAGGCGCGCACGCGGACATAATACTGCTTCTTTGATTTTAACTTTTTAATCACCGCCGACTTGGCGTTCTTCGTTACATACGAATTCCTTGCCCCCTTAAAATTCTTCTTCAGTGAGCGCGATACCTGATAGCCGGATATCTTCTGCTTTGCAGAAAGCTTCTTCCAGGCAACGGAAACCTGCTTTGCCTTTTTGCTCCTGGCAGAAGATAGGGCCACTTTGGACGGCCTAACCTGAATTTTAACTTTATAGGCTTTGGCCGTATAATTGTTGGATGAAAGCTTCACCGTAATGGCTGCCTGCCCGGTGGACACCAAGGTCACCTTCCCAGCGGAAGAGACTTTCGCCACTTTCGTATTATCGGAAGCATAGGAGAGCTTCCCTTCCTTGCCTGCTGTAGACGATACCCCAAGCGTAAACGCCTTTGCGCCATAAGCCTTATCATATTTAGCCTTGCCTGTAATGGCTGCCTGCTTTTTATTAATCTGAAATGGTTTGCTGGCTGTGCCGGTACAGCCGCCAATCCCGGTTATCACTGCCTGCGCAGTCCCAGCGTTACGGTTACCCTTGTACGAAACATTGAAATCCACGCCTTCTTCCAGCTTTACGCCTCTTATGGTAACCGTTGCCTTAGGCGTACAATCCTTGCCATTATACACATAGCTGCCCTGGGACAGGCTGATTTGGGCGTCGGAAATATCAAGCTTTGAAATGCCAACCCTGTCAATACTGGGGGCCGCGCCTGTGTCATTATAAAAATGGATAGTATTGTCCCCTTCCTGTAACTGCACCGGGATTGACAAGCCTGCGACCGCGCCCCAGTCCTTGGGATACCCGATCAGCCCTTTTAGCCCTATAGGCTCCCCGTCATTGACTTTGAGGTATAAATCCCTGCTTTCCCCAGACACAAAATACAGCTTCAATTCATATTCCCCGGCCGCCTTGGCTTTCATATTATGGAAGGTCAGCGTCCCCCCATTTCCAAGGTAACCTGCTATCTTCCATTTTGAAGCATACTGCTTTTCCTCTATCACAGCGGAACCGCCAAGGCTTGCATAAGCAGTATCTTCCGCTTCATAATAATTGTAATTATCGTATACGGTCTGCTTGAGCGGTTCCGTCTTCGTGAATTTCACGCTGCAACCACCGTTCGCTAAAAGCGGGAGTGACAGGACGGTCTGGGACGTCACCTCTTTTGTTTCAATCTCAATATCATCCCCTGCCGCATTGTCCTTATAGATGTATGCATGGTAAGTTGCGCCCGCATCCAGAAAGTTAAGGGGAACCTCATACGTCTTAGCCGGAAGGCTCATCGCGCCCAGATACCAGTTAGCCCCTTTCCTCCTGGCACGGACCACGCTCTCCCCCGGATATCCCTCCAGCAGCCTGCTTTCATCCCAAGTTGTCGGCACATCTGAAATCAGGGATAGGCCGTTATAGCCCTGGTAAACGTAAGCTGAATGGGCAAAGGTCTGCACCGCCGACTCATAGACGACCGCATGTGCCAGCATCAACCCTGCGGTAGCGTCTGAATTGTGCACGCGGTATGCCGTAGGCGTAAATTCCATAGAGCCAAGCACATTCCTCGTATAAGGAAGCGTCAGCAGCGTAGCTACACCGGGGCCATTGTTCCATTTATAATTTTCCATCCCGGCAACCGCCTCGCTGGATAAAATATTCGGGTAGGTGCGGTTCTCTCCGCTCGGGTTTATGCAGCCGTGGTAATTGAGCACAAGATGGTGGTCCGCCGCGATGTCTGCCAGAAGGTACATCACATTCATGGCAAACGGGCTGGCGCTGTTGATATAATCGACCTTCACGCCCTTTACCCCCACTTCCTCACACCAGGCAAATTGCTCTTCAATCGCCTCCCTGCTGTCCAGGTCAAAGATATGGTCGCCGTCAAACTTATTCACCCCATACCACACGAGCAGGGACACCCCCCTCTCTTCGCCGTACTTTACCAATTGGGCAATCTTCGTCTTATAATCATCCCAAAGCTCCCAGCCATAGTCCACCAGGCAGTACTTTATCCCTGCCTCCGCTGAGAAGTCAATGTAATCCTGCATGGTCTTATACTCAATGGCGTCATAAGAGCTGGACCACCAGGACCATACGGAAGCCCCCGGCTCCACCCAGCTAAAATCTTTCGCCGGCTGCGGGTTTAAATCGGTAAACAGGCTGCTGTTGGCAACCCCTTCCAAATCAGAAGCAATCACTGCCGTCCTCCAGGGCGTATGGAACGTACCCTCCATCTGCACTTCCTTGATATAGCCATATTCCGGCGTGTACCTTTTCTTATCATAAGAAGGGTTTGTCTCCTGCTTTAAATACTTCCCGAATACGACCTGGAACGATTTCTCCCCTGCCTGGGTCTTAAACACAGAGCCGCAATAAGGTTTCTCTTCATTATAGACGTTCGCCTCTGACAAGAGCACCCACGCATTGCCGCTGTCTGCGGAAAGAGAAGCTAAAATCGGCGTCGAGTATTCAGCAGCCGCGTCATATTGGCTTTCCATTGTCCGCTTTGTATAGTCACGCCCTTCATAAGTATTGCTTGTATTGATTGTCCAGATATCGCCCGTGTCCGGAAGCACGAACTCGCTTGCGTCCCCGGTCACGGTTGTCGTCTCCCCTTCGCTTGCCGTATCTGCATCCACCTCGTAGCGGTAAGCCATACCGTCGTTAAAGACGCGGAAATATATGGTAACGTTGCCATTTCCCTTTTTAAGGGTAAAGGAAAGTTCCCTGTATTCTTTATCAACCTTCGAGGAGCTTCCCTGAAGGGTTTCATACTTTTCCCGTCCCTGCCTCGTCTGGATGGAGCCAGGCACAAGCTCCATACCAAAGGTAAAATCAGCCGCCGTCGTCGTAATCCCCAGCGCGGAACACTCAATCACAACTTTGCCATTCCTTGACACGGAATAATAATAACGGTTCCCCTCATCCTTCCAGACCTTCACCTGGTTGGCATTGTCCACAGACGATACCGTAAGCCCCTGCACCATTGCAAGCTGTTTCTTGCCCTGCCCATAAAGCCCTTCCTGCGCATCCTGCGGTTCACGCGGTCCCATTGGCTGTAAACCATAACTGCGCGCCAGCTCTGCAACCTGCCCGGACGTCAGCGCGGCCTTATAGAGCGCAACGTCGTCCAACTGCACCGCGCAGTCCTTGTCCGTCCAGGTGGAAACCGTCTTGCCAAGCGCATGGTTGGTAAATGCTGACAGGGCATCCAACCTCTTTTTCAATGAATCCGCGCTTCCCTCCAACAATTCCGACTGGCTCTCATCCCCGTTTACATACAAAACTGCTTCATCGCCCGATATGGCGATTGTGATGTAGTTCCAGACGCCTTTTTCCGGCTCTGCGCTGTATTTCAGCCGGTATTTATTCGGCTCGTCATCAAATATAACATTCCACATCTTATCCTTTGCGTAAGGCGTAAAGGCAAATTCATTCTTATTCTTATTATCGGCGGAGCTAAACAGCCTGCTGTAACTTACCACATCGGCGTCCGCTTTCATCCAGAACGACCAGGTAAGCCCTGTGTCCGCAGAAACGCCTTCATATAAATTTTCCGGCAAGTCGGCATACGACGTCCCTTTGTTCCCGCCGGTTAAATTCAACACCTTATTCCCCGGCTTAGAATATGTATTGCCGCCTATGGCGACTGCACCCTCCGCTGCCTGCGCGCCATGCAGCGTCGCGGCGCCGCTCACTGTGCCTGTGCTGCCTGCGCTGTTGCCATCCACATTTTCAAAATCCCATAAATAGTCTGGCCTGGGCACTGACGTACCCTGCGCCGCCTGCACCGCTTGTCCTGCCGCTTCCCCGGCGCCTTCTTCTGCCTTTACGGAGGCAGTCCCCTGCGGCAATGGCAAAAGCGCCGCTGCCATCACCAGGGCAATTGTCTTTGCAAACCATTTCCTTCTCCTCATATTATGATGCTCCTTTCACAATTTTCTTAAATAGGCAATTGCGAAACTCAATAATTTTATAAATTTCATATACAAATCAAAAAATTTAAGAGAAAATATTTTATCATACAAAAGCTAAGAAATGCATTTTAGCGCCATGTAACCAAGACTTAAAAATCATGGAAGCCTATGCTGAACATGATTTTAGCAGTAAAAGGCTTGGTGGAATGTTTGGTGCGTCCTGCATTTCGTGGTTTTGTATGAAATAAAATATTTGCTTAGAATTATATAAATTGTATATGAAATTTTGATAACTTAGTAGTTTCGCAATTACCTATTTTCCTAAGGAATAATTATAGCATCAATCTGCATAATAAAATATGCATATTTTTTCATATTTTGGTACTTTTTTTCTTGATACAAATTATTGATAAGTTACCCCTGGTAGGCAATACGTTCCACCAAAGATTCTTTTCGTAAATTCCTGCTGAGCAAAAATGATAAGGAGGCTTGCAGCAACACAATCGCCAGTATCATTGTACCAATTTCCAGCAGTGGGAAATGGTATTCATTGATTCCATACACATGCATTTCCCTGGCGTAACGAAAGAGCGTATAGCCCAGCGGACTGCCAACGATTAAGGAAACTGCTATCGTCCCTGCGGAAAAGAAGATTCCTTCTAGCTGCATCATCCAGTTCAACTGGCGGTTTGTCATCCCCACCGCCTGCAAAACGCCTAACTCCCGCTTTCTTGTCACAGCTCCGGTAATAATCGTGTTCGCCATATTAAAAAAGCCGATGATACCCAAAAGCCCGAGAAACATATAGGCTGCGCCCTGCATAATTCTGCTTCCATACTGCGTTTGCTTCAAGGCCCTGTCATAAGAATCCGTCTCTACATGCTCCATACCCGCCACAAGTTCCCAAATGGCGTCTTCTACGCTGTCTTTATCCTTCTGCTTACAGTCTACCCAAACGATTTCTGTTACGTCTTCTGCTATTCCAAGTTTGTCAAATGTATCTTGCGTAATCACCCATGCACTAGGCGCGCTGCCAAAGGCTCCCATGAGTTCTCCCTCATATACTGCCCCGCTGCCTGTCAAATCTTTCACTTGCAAGCGCTGCCCTATTTTATAATCATAATTCTCCATAAAGAAAGAATAGCCATAAAGAATACCGTCTGCGGCAGCGACCTCGTCATAATTAACAGTCCCCAAAACAGAGCCTTTTCCATAGCGTTCAAATCCCTCCCTGTCCAGTACACAGACTGTCGTATAAGCACCATCCGCATCCATGCTGCTCAAGCTGAGGTTTTCTGCTTCAAAGCATTTGCGGCTTTTAACTTCCGTGACGCCTGGAATAGCTTTTATTTTTTCCTGAAATTCTTCGCCCAGCGGGTTATTCTTCTGAATTTGGCAAAGGTTATTCTCCGGGTAAGCCTCGTCGTTTAACCTATAATCCAGCGCTATGGAAAACTGGCCATATTCGACATTGCGCCTTGCTTCAAACTTATTATCTATATTTCCGGCAAGATTGGACAACGTTACAAACAACACGCAGGATAAACCCATCGTACAGATGGTAGAAACTGTCCTTCTGCGGTTTGCCGACAAGTTGGACAGCGTCATGCCAAGGACAGAGATACTTTTGCGCCCTTTGCGCATACTCTTTCCCCGGCTGGTATTTTCCTGATAGCGCATGGCTTCCACCGGCGAAGTTTTTGCCGCCACCCGCATAGGATGTGATAATGCCAGACGTACCGTTAAAAAAGCGGAAAAGGTTACCACCAGCAAAAGCGGAAAAGAAATGACCGATACATGCTTAAGCTCAATGCCCACCACCGCTTGTGAACCGGTGGTAAGCTCACGGCACATCAGGAAGGCAACGCCGCAGCCTGCAAGCAAGCCCAGGGGAATACCGATAACCGCTAAGAGCATCCCTTCCCGCAGTATTAATTGCTTCATCTGTTTCCTGGTAGCCCCCAAAGCCTTAATCTTGCCATATTCCTGGATTTTTTGGACCATTCCCACCTGAAAAATATTATAAATAACAGAAACTGATACTATAATTACCAAAAGCCCAATCAATATGCAGCCCAAAATTGTCTCTGTGCCAGGATCATAGATCCACCTGAGATACTGTTTATTAGGCGAAATATTTTCTTTTTCCACGCCGCAGAACCCCGCCGCTTCCCATAAGACTTCCTCATAATCCACGTCCGCTTCCATCAGGGCGTCACTCATGCGCAAAGTCACCTCGTAAGCACGCGTTTCCTTGCTATACAAGGACTCGTAAAATTCCTGGGACACAAATCCTTGAAATGCTTTCTGGACGCTTCCTGCCTGCGAAGATTGTATCACTCCACTGACAACAAATTCTTTTTCTGCAAATTTACTTCGGCTGTCCTTGCGCAAAGGTATGGACACACGATCCCCTGGCTTGGCGTTTAAGAGGCCAAATCTCTCAAAAAACTCTGGCGAGGCCACAATTTCATTTTCCGCCTTGGGCAATATCCCCGCTTTCAGCGTATGGATAAAGTTTTTATTTTCCGCGGCAGCCATATCCATAAATGACAAACCAATATCAATGCCTGCTTTTCCAGAATCTGCCTCCGCAACATAAGCCGTCCTCCCTACACTGGTGAACTCGCTGCGCAGTTTCAGCATTTCATACTGCTCTTCACGAACCCTGCTAAGGGTTGCCACATAATTCCCAAACAGGTTTCCTGCGTTGACCTGGTTATTTCTCACCATCCCGCAGCCAACGCCGGCAATCGCGGAAAGAAGCAGCGTCGTCAGGAAAATAGACAATACCATCAACACGCTTCTTGATTTGTTCTGCTTCACATTGGAGAGCGCCAGTCTGTGGATTGTATGTTTCATCCCTGTTCCACCACCCTTCCGTCTTCAATCACCAATATACGGTCTGCAATCTGTGCAATATCCTGGTCATGGGTAATCATTACCAACGTCTGCCCATATTTCTGCGCCGACATTTTTAAAAGTCCCACCACCTCGTCGCTGGTCTTGGAATCTAAGTTCCCCGTAGGCTCGTCGGCAAGAATCACATCCGGTTTGGAGGCAAGTGCCCTGGCAATCGCCACCCTCTGCTGCTGCCCGCCGGAAAGCGTGTGGGGAAGGTTATGTATCTTTCCCTCAATCCCTAAAGTCCTCACGATATCCCGCACGAAACTTTCATCTGCCTCTTTCCCGTCAAGCCCTATGGGCAGCACGATATTTTCCCAGACATTGATGGATGATACCAAATTAAACGCCTGAAAAATAAAGCCGATTTTTCGCCTGCGGAACACGGCAAGTTCTTCCTCTTTTAAGGCAAACATGTCTTTATCCTTCATCCATACTTTTCCACTGGTGGGATGGTCCAGCCCTCCCAGAAGATGCAGCAGCGTACTTTTGCCGGAACCAGACTTGCCCACAATAGCCGTAAACTCTCCTTTGGCAATGGCGATGTTTGCGTCTCTCACCGCCCGCACCTGATTGTCGCCGGAACCATAATACTTACATAAATGTTCTGTCTTTAAAATTGTTTCCATAAATTAATCCCTCCTTAGTTCTTTCACTTCCTTGGCTATTCAAATAAACCTAAGGAATCCTCCCACTTCGTGGGTCCCTCCTTAGGTCTTTCACTTCCTTGGCTATTCAAATAAACCTAAGGAATCCTCCCACTTCGTGGGTCCCTCCTTAGGTTAAAGTTTATCTTACGTTTCTTTCAAATTGCTTGCAAAATAAAAAAAAAGACTTACAGTTTTGTAAGGTTCGTTGTAATTTAAATAGGTGCAAAACCTCAATAATTCCATAAAGACTTTGCACCTTTTGTTTGATATACTATTTAATTAAGTAAATATTATTCTTTGATTTCATCAATATCTGTCATATTTACACCTGCAACTTGAAGAATTGCTTTTAAAGAAAGATATTCCTTTTTTAACTTTGCATATGTCTTTGTTGCACCTTCTTCTTTTGCAACTAACATATAGTCTTGGATCTTATTAAAATCATCAATTGCAGCTTTTGTAATTTCAAGACCGTTTGGCATACAACCACCTGCTTTCTATAACCTGTTTATATGGTAATCTCATTATACCAGATACACAGTTTCGGTGTAAAGCCTTTCTTCCATCCTCATAATAAGCCCTATAACAACAAAGTTACTGTTCACTCCGCAATGTCATTAAGTTAATAACGAATTGTCTGAAATGGTTAGATTCTTTTTATGAGGTCTAACCATTTTTTTCTTACAAAAGGGGTTGACAAATTCGGGAGTTTGACAGTTGAATAATCTCAAAAATACCTGCAGGTCGTATAAAACCTGCTTTTTTTGTGTCAAATATTTTGTTTTTATATATGTTATTTTATGTTATTGTATGGTATAATAAGGGGTAGGAGGGATGATATATGAATCTTCACATAACAAAATCTAAAAATGCAGAGTCATTTTATATCTGCAGATCTTATGTAAAAGCAAATGGATGCACTACTTCTACAATTGTCCGCAAGCTGGGAACTTTAGAACAGCTTCTTCCTGAGCATGGCCCTACAAGAGATGATGTTGTTGCATGGGCAAAAAATGAAGCGAAAATAGAAACTGAAAAATATAAAAAGGAAAAAGAAGCCAAAACAGTATTGATCCCATTCCATGCTGACAGGCAATTAGATTATGGTAAACAGACTTTCTTCCGTGGCGGCTATCTTTTCCTCCAATCCGTTTATTATCAGCTGCAAATGAATAAGATCTGCCGGAAGTTAAAACAGAAATATAAATTCAAGTATGATATCAATGCAATTCTTTCTGACTTGATCTATACAAGGATTCTGGAACCTTGCAGCAAGCGTTCTTCTTACAAGGCAGCTTCTGAGTTTTTAGAGAAACCTTCCTACGAACTCCATGATGTGTATCGGGCATTGGATGTCCTTGGGGCTGAATGTGACCTCATCCAGGCAGAAGTCTATAAAAACAGCCATTATCTTGGAAAGAGAAATGACAAGATCCTTTATTATGACTGCTCGAATTATTACTTCGAAATTGAACAGGAAGACGGCGCCAAAAAATACGGAAAAAGTAAAGAACACAGACCAAACCCTATTATTCAAATGGGGCTGTTTATGGACGGGGATGGAATCCCCCTTGCTTTCTCACTCTTTCCGGGAAATGCAAATGAACAGACATCTTTGAAGCCATTAGAAAAGAAAGTCCTTGGAGAGTTCGGATGCCAGAAATTCATTTACTGCAGTGATGCTGGACTGGGCTCTGAATCCATCCGGGAATACAACCACATGGGAGAACGGGCTTATATCGTAACCCAGTCCATCAAAAAACTGAAGAAAGAAGAAAAAGAATGGGCTTTAAGTACGCAGGGCTTTAAGAGAGTATCGGATGATACTCCTGTCGATATCACAAAGCTTTCTGAGGATGACAAAGGGCTTTATTACAAGGACGAACCCTATACCACAAAGAAACTGCACCAGCGCCTGATCATTACGTATTCCCCGAAATATGCACTTTATCAGAAATCTATCCGTGACAAACAGGTGGAGCGGGCACAGAAGATGCTGGATTCAGGGAAGTCCAAAAAGAATCGGAAAAATCCCAATGACCCGGCCAGGTTTATTGGAAAAATAGCAGTTACAAAAGAAGGGGAAGCTGCTGATACCCAACATTATCTGGATGAGGGGAAGGTTTCTGACGAGGCCCGGTACGACGGACTCTATGCAGTATGCACAGACCTTTTGGATGATGAGGCCAGCGATATTCTGAAAGTAAGTGAGGGCAGATGGCAGATCGAGGAATGTTTCCGGATCATGAAAACAGATTTTTCTGCAAGACCTGTTTATTTACAGGATGAAAACCGGATCAAAGCACATTTCCTGATTTGTTTCCTCGCATTGACACTCTACCGTCTTCTCGAGAAAAAACTGGATTATAAGTACACCTGCGAAGAATTATTAGATACGCTGAAAGCAATGAATTTCGCCGAAATACAGGAACAGGGATTTATCCCACTATACAAACGGGAGCTTATCACGGATGATCTCCATGAAGTCTGTAGTTTCCGAACAGATTATCAATTCATAACCAAAAGCAGCATGAGAACCATTCAGAAAAAAAGTAAAGGGAAAGAATAAATTACTATACTTCGTGACAACAGCAAAAATCGCTGTAACCCAGAAAATACAAGGGATACAGCGATTTTTTAATCTACTAACTGTCAAAGACAGGTTTATATTCTACCATGCTGAAACTCCTTCTGGCAAATATCAACTTTAATCAGCCCTATGAAAAGAAAAGTGACAGAACTTTTACATTCTGCCACCTTGCCTGTCTATGCGAAAATAATTTCCTCATTCACAATCTCCCTCGCACAATCCCTTATGTTATTGAGCCGTCCTGTCCATCCTAGGGCGTTTTCTTCCTTTAGCTGTTCCGTTGCCCTGTGCCTGTTTCATGTCCTCTATGAGCCGTTCAAAGCGTTCCTGCGCCTGCCTGTCGATGTCGGCAAGGTAAGCGTTGAGCCTGCCGCTAGTGAGAAGATTGGTGTATGTAACCTTGTGGTACTGTTTCAAATAGTCCAGATGCCGCTGTCCCCATGTGCCTATTGGCTGTTCTTCTTCGGCGGGTACAGTTAAGCACGGTAGTAAGTAATCGCTTTGCCTTTCATATTTGCCGCCCAGTTCCTCAAAAATCGTCTTTGCCATTGTCTGTTACCTCCACATTCTTTTTTATTTTGAATGTCCGCAAAATCCGTCCTACACACTTATGACAATTACGAAACCCTGAAAAAAATGATGGCAGAGACTAGGGATATGCGAATACCCACAGAACTCATCCCGCACTGTCCAAAATGTGGACGGGAAATGGACTTTAACCTGTTCTGGGATGATACCTTCGTCCGGGATGAAGGCTGGCATACTGCACATGACCGCTATGAAGAATACCTGTCATGCCATGAAACCGGAAGGATTTTATACCTTGAACTGGGCGTCGGCTTCAATTCGCCTGGCGTCATTAAGTTTCCTTTCTGGAACATGACCGCAAAGAATCCGGATGCCGTTTATGCAAGCGTAAACCTCACCAATCCCTGCTATCCCGCATTATTAGAAGACCGCTCCATTGTGATAAGCAGGGATATTGACGCCGTTATCTGTGACCTGGCATGATACCTTCATCACGCAATATCGGTGCCTTTCTATGGCAAAGTTCCACACAATGCCCGCAGCCGTTACATTTTGCAGCCTGTACCTCACTCCGAAAACCCGGCAGCATAATGATCGCATGTTCCGGGCATTCTGCGATGCAGGCCCCACAGCCAATACATTTTTCCGGATCAATATAGGCTTTCATAATTTCCTCCCACAGTGTTATAAGCCACACGGCTCCACGGCATGGCTATTTAACTTTAACATCACACAACTATTATCTGCCATATGTAAAACGGGTACAGAGCATTTTTATGTGCTCTGCACCCGCCGTTTTTTGTCCGCCTTACAGAACTTTTTTGTTCTCCGCTCCAGGGGTAGTCACGATCACTTTTTCCGGTGTAATAACCAGCGCGCCCTTTGCGGTAGCCGCTCCATTGAACATTTTTTCCACCATGGCCTTAAACGTATCAACAACCGCACCTTCTGTCACGTACTCCGCAATGCCCTTAATCTGGTAGCCTTCCAGAGACTTTGCATCATATACGGAAATGGCAATCCTGCCGCCGTTTGCCTTCAGATTGTTCAGCGTGGTCTCAAGGAATACGTCACCCACCACCAGCTTCCCGTCTTCCGTTACATCCTTGAACGCCACAGGAACCACATTCGGCTCATTATCGGCACAGGTGCCTAAATCCCACATGTTTTCTACCAGCAGTTTTTTTACATTTTCATTCAACATAAGAAGCACCTCCTGAATTTCATTTCTTAATTAGATTTGCTAAACCAAATTATAGTCTGCCGACTTTAGAGATACAAGATATTAACAAATTAGTGAGTCACTAGTGTACTGTATCATTGATATTTAGAGTATCTGTCACCTCTGTTATGAGGTGACGGATGAAATTAACGGATAAAGTGATATCAGCTTTTCTCTAGCATCTCCCGTTTGGAAATGCCACTGTATTTTAGCCTCA
>CATLBW010000007.1 GCA_949879775.1 uncultured Lachnospiraceae bacterium | reverse complement strand
TCAATCTTGCACCACAATATCTATCAACGATGCGCCGCATCGCCTCAAGATATTGTAGCACAATCTTGAAAAAATTTGCTCTGCAATGAAAATGGACCTTTTGACACCCTAACCCTTATAGGAAAGATCTTGTCACACTAACGCGTGAAAGCGCCTTTCCTATTAAGATAAAAATAATATGCGCACTCGTCCGCTTTGTTCTGTCCCTGCATCATAAAAGGTAAAAACCTCCAATCATGGTAAAACATAACATATACAGTATTAAAATAAAATATCAATATTTTAAAACGAAAAAAATATTGACACAACACTATAAGTACTATATTATGAGGAGGAAGACAAATGCGAAGCATTTCTAAGGAATGTCTTCCGACGATTTGGCAGGTGTCGCGAAGCGGCGCGTGGCACTACCGAAAAAAAGGAGGAAGACAAAAGCGAAGCATTTCAAGGAATGTCTTCCGACGATTTGGCAGGTGGCGCGAAGCGGCGCGTGGCACTACCGAATAAAAGGAGGAAGGAAAATGCGAAGCATTTCTAAGGAAGGAGGAAAAAATGGGTAGAAAAGAGGAATTTGCATTGAGTAAGAGGGAACTGGACGTCATGAATGTGCTTTGGGCGGAAGGGAAGCCGCTGATAGCGTCGGAGATTCCCGAAAGGCAGCCGGAACTGAGCATCAACACAGTGCAGTCTGTGCTGAAAAAACTGCTTAAGAGAGGTTTTATAGAGGTGGCTGAGATTGTCCAGAGCGGGACTGTCTTGTCGCGCAGTTATGCCCCGCTCATCAAGCCGGAGGAATATGCGGTAAAGTATATGACGACTGAGATTTTCCCCTTTGAGAAGATGGTATCAGGGACAAGCTACTTGAGCGCACTTTTTGACTGTACGGAAAACGATGCGGAGCTGATTGAGGAATTAGAGAGATTCATACAAGACAAGAAGTCTCGGTAAGGAGGAAGCGTCATGACAATAACACTGGCTTCCCTGCTGTCTTGCTTAATAAGCAGCGCGGCGCTCACATGCTTGGCGTGGGCATTGATAAGAAATGATTTGGCGCTTAGGGACGCCGGGAGAACTATGCGCTTGTTTTTGATGGTGATAATTGTGCGTATGCTGCTGCCAATCGAAGTTAATTCCCACGCTTCATTTCTGGCGGGGGATATCCTGGCAAGGGTAACGGATTTTTTGTTTTATGTGATAAGCGTTGGGAGGTATAGGCTGACAGTAGGCGGGGTACTGCTGTTCTTGTGGATGGCAGGGGCGGTATGCAGGCTTTTTACCCACATAATGGAATATATGCATTTCATACATATTATCCGTAAATGCCCCGGTTATTTTAAGTGTGATGTGGAAGCTGTTATTGGCAGGATAAACAGAGAATGTGGGAAGTCGGGGAAGTTTAAGGTCCTGTACGTCCCAGGCATCCAGGCGCCAGCGATTTTGGGCATAGTGCGCCCGAAGATCCTGATACCGGGTGCAGATTACACGGAAAAAGAAATTTATTATATCTTAAAACATGAAATACTGCACTATTACAATTATGATATGGCAGTAAAGCTTTTGTGCGAGGCGCTTTGCATGGTTTACTGGTGGGACCCGTTTGCCTTTTTGCTGAGGAAGATGATGGTAAGGACGCTTGAGATAAAGGTGGACTGCCTGCTGACGTCCGGGTTTAGCGAGGAAGATAAGATCAGCTATATGGAATGCATTGTCAGGTCGATGAAAGCCGGGAGGCGGGAAAAGATAAGCCTGCTGACGGAATTTTCTTCACAGGGCAAGGATGCCATGATGCAGCGGTTCCACTGCATATGGAGGAACCAAAGCGTCCAGGGCGCGCACAAGGGAAGCTATTCGACAGGAGGTAACATTATGAGAAAAGCAATTGCATTAAAATCATTGCTCCGTTCCCCGTTGAAGACGGCGCTGACGTTTTTCCTGATTGCGGCAGCATCGTTCGCCTTGTTTTACCGCGTTACGGATTATGCCGTTACTGCGCGGGAGGCAGACAACGTCAAGGAGCTCTACTATGCCACAGCTTCCTTGGGCAACGAGGTGCCGGATATCCCCATGATAGTCGCAGAGGTGGAGTCGCCGGACAAAACAAGGGGAGTGGCCTATGACAAAATGTATGAGATAGAGGATAAGCCCTGGCTTACAGAAGAGGGGCTTGAAGAATTTGCATCGCTGCCTGGCGTGACCTTCGCTGACAGAAGGTATATGACAGCCGGGCGCGTGGAGGGCTGTAACCGTCTGGCTACCCATTATGGCGGGTTTGCTGTGATTGAGGGAACATACAAAGGATACGAGGATGGTGAATCGGTGCCCAAGGACCATATCCTGTTAAAGTTTGATGATGTGAAGGTGATTGCCGATGATGGAGGTCCCAAGATTCCGTCGTCTTTTACAACGGAGCCTGTGCCTCTGGGAGAAACGTATTATGCCAGCTCACCTTATACGCGCGCGTTCTATGACAGCCTGCAGGCGGGGAGCCGATGCCTTTTGCTGATCGAGAATGCGGCAGATGGCTGGCAGGGCTCTTCGGGCATCCATTTCAGGCCCGCGAATGTGGGCGAAGGGGCTATGCGCGTTATAGACGGGGAGCCGGAAAATTACCTGGAGACGGAAGCGTTTGCGCTTCAGAAGGGCTGGGTCGACGCCATCAATTATGACCTTACTGTTTTTGACGTTACCTATACTTCGGACATGCGCGCCATGAATTACAGTGAGAAGAAGATGGCAAAAGGGCGGCTCCTGACGAGGGAGGATACAGACGCCTGTGTGGTGAGTGAGACGTTCCTTGAGGAGAATCATTTGTCTTTGGGCGACCGTATCAGCATACAATTTGGGGACAGGCTCTGCCAAAATTTTGCCAAGGCGCGCAAAAACGCAGAAAATTCCTATTCGGAACCGGATGGCAGCCGGGTATCTGGGTATGTGGGTTCTGCAGAGCTTGAGATTGTGGGTGCATATTTGGTTGGGGATTATATGTCACCGAACGATATTTATGTGCCGTCTGCGCTCCTGCCGGTGGATATTCCCGAAGGTTATGTGCCGGGGGACATGTACTTTAGCGTTGTTGTTGAGGACGCCAATGACATAGAAGCGTTTTATGAAGCGGCCAGCCAGTTTGCGGAAAAAGCAAACTTGGCATTGTGTTTTTCTGATGGAGGCTGGCTGGACGTGAAAGACAGCTTGGCAATGGGAGCGTTTGCGTCCCTCCTGACAACTGTGCTGTATGTCATAGGCGCGGCGCTCGCATTGTTTTTGGCAGTGTACCTTTATATTGGGCGGAATAAAAAGTCATATGCGATTATGCGTACGCTGGGCGTTCCCGGCAGGGCGGCGGGCAATTCCGTTACGCTTCCATTTGTGGCGGTGTCGGCGCTGGCGCTGCCTTTGGGCGGCATTGTGGGGCTGTATTATGCGCAGAGGACGGCAAAGGAGGCGCTCTTGCGTATGGCAGACAGCGCTCCGGCAGGGTATATCCCTGATGCGACGCTTCCTGTCGGCGTGGCGGTCTTGTGTTTGGTTTCACAGTTGGTATTCATTTCACTGCTTACTTATTATTATTTACGTAAGATGAAGAAGACGCCGCCGTTGGAATTATTGCAGGAGGGTGTGAGGACTGGGGGAAAATCAGGGCTTTTGCCGGGGCGCATTGAGGATATGCCCTTGGGAGCTGTCCCGGCAAAGCTTGACATGGAGAAGCTGTCCGCTGCCCGGGAATGGGTGCCGCAGGGAGATTATGGTGCTGTACGCCATGTAACCGCTTATATCTGGCGGCATATGCGGCGCGGAATCGGTAAGACAGCAGTGTCCTTGGTCCTGGCGGCAGTTTTGGCTTCCGGCATCGGCTCGCTTGTGCTGGCAAGGGTGGCCTATAAGGACGCTTTCTATGAGCTTGGCGTAAAGGGAGATGCGCTTGAGTTTACCTACTCATCTGTCATGGATTTGTCAAAATCGCCGCTGGTGAAAGATTTTTACTGCCAAAGCAGCTTTAAAGCGTGGGTAGAGGGTTCGGACCTGGACATTCCCATGACGGTTACGAGCGACCTTGCGCGTGACCTGGGAAACGATTGCCAGGTGGATTTTGCCGAAGGCTATGATTTATCCGTTTTCGAGGGGACAGGACGGGTGTGCCTGGTTGGCAAAGAGCTGGCGCAAAAGCTCGGCGTTTCCCTGGGGGATGAGATTGGCGTGATGTCAGACTTTTTGTATTTCTTGCTTCAGTCACAAGGAGGGGAAAAGCAGGATGGAGCCCAGGAGGGCGATGCGTCAGAGGGATATAAGGCGTATAAAGTCATAGGCATAGCGCAGTCTGATGAAGCAAACGTCAAAGGCAGCATTATTGCGGGTACAGCAAGTGATCTGACGGGGCTTTATTCCACGGATTTCGCCATGGATAAATGCGAATTCACACTGGCGGACAACGAAAGGCTGGAAGAATTGGAAGCGGTATTGGAGGAAAAGAAGATCGGAAGCTATGGGTATTCGCTGGACCCTGCCTATTATATCAGTACAGGAGGGCTTGAGCATATTGAGCGCATATCCGGGCTGCTGGAGGCTCTGTTCCCGATTGCCGTAGCTGCCGCCGTGCTGATTGGGCTGCTCGGCCCGCTGCTGGTTATCCTGCAATCGGCGCAGGAAGCGGCGTTCCTGCGTATCCTCGGCGTTACAAAGAAACGCGCCCGTTGTATGCTGGTGTTTGAGCAGATTACCCTTTGCATGGCTGGGACCATCCTTGTGGCAGGGGTGATGGCTTTGTACAGCCCCGGGCTGTTTGCCAAAAGCATCCAGACGCTTGCCCCTTGTATTGGCATGTATTTTATGGGAAGCGTCTGCGGCGCAATTGCGGCGGCAGTGCAGGTGACGAGGGGAAGGCTATTGGAGCTTTTGCAGGTAAAAGAATAATCAATTTTGGTAAAGGAGTGAGGATATGTCGGCTTTAAGATTAACAAATGTCTCGTATAAATATAAAAACGCGCATAAGGATGCTGTTTCGGATATTTCCTGTTCCTTTGAGGAGGGGAATGTCTATGCTATTGTAGGACCTTCCGGTTCCGGGAAATCCACGCTGCTGTCATTGCTGGCGGGGCTGGACCTTCCGACAAAGGGAGAGGTCGCTTTCGATGGGGACAGCCTTGCCGGGCTTAACCTTGACCGTTACCGCCGCGAGAGCATCTCTATGATTTTCCAGGCTTTCCATCTGTTCCCTTTGATGACGGTAATGGAAAATGTTTGTTTTCCCATGGAGTTGTGCGGGGTGAACCCGAAAGATGCAAAGCAGAGGGCTGAAACGCTGCTAGAGGGCGTAGGCATTACAAAAGAGCAGATGGGGAGGTTCCCGGCAAAGCTTTCGGGCGGAGAGCGGCAGCGTGTGGCGATTGCCAGGAGCCTGGCGTCCAATGCCAGGATTATATTGGGCGATGAGCCGACTGGCAATTTGGATGGCGCGAACACGCAGAATATTATTGACATTTTATGCAGCCTTGCGCATGAAAGGGGCTATTGTGTCATCATTGTTACACATGATATGGAAGTCGCCGAGGCAGCGGACATGGCGCTCAAGATGAGAGACGGTGTGCTGCATGCGGTCTAAGCCGTAAGAAGTTGTGCCTGCCAGGAAGCAATTTGGCATAAAATATCAAAAACTAAAGAAATTTCCAGCGCTTTTGTTATATTTATATAGTTTTGGGGGATGAAAGAGCCTGTAAGCTGTGCAATAATGATAGTATTGGGAATAATATAATATATTCAGGAAGTCCCAGGGCATATGTATGCGCTGGGGCTTTCTGGGAGAAGGAGGTTTGTATGCAAAGGATTTGCAAAAAAGGGCGAAAGAGATTTTTCGCCGCGGTATTGGCTGCGGCAATGGTGTTTACCACGGTTCCGGCAGATGTGCAGGCGGAAGCATCCGCAGGGGATGTGCAGGCGGAAGCATTTGCTGAGAAAGCGGCAGGGCAGTGGAAACCCATCAGCCAATACGTGCAGGACACAAATTATGATGTGCCGGCTGATTATATGCAGAAAAAGGCTGGCGTCGATTATGGAAAGGTGGAGGATATAAAGTATCAGTCTACGGCGACAAATTCTACCCGCAAGGCTAAGGTAATACTGCCGGCTGGCTACAGCGCCGGGAAGAAATATCCGGTACTTTATCTATTGCATGGGATTTTTGGCAATGAGACAACGCTGTTTGGCGACGGCGTCCAGAACGTGATTGGCAACGCCATCGCATCCGGCGACAGCGAGGAAATGATTGTAGTGCTGCCCAATGCCTGCGCGAATGAGACAGGCAGCGGAGATGGTTTCAATCTGGAACATTACGCAGCATATAATAATTTTATCAATGATTTTAAGGATTGCCTGATGCCTTACATCAATGAGCATTACTCCACAGCCACCGGAAGGGAGAATACGGCTATTTCCGGGTTCTCTATGGGCGGGAGGGTGACGCTGCAAATCGGCTTCACGCTCCAGGATACGGTGCGCTACATTGGTGCGTTTAACCCGGCGTTTGGTATCTTTGAATATGAGAATTATGGCGTACATGAAGACGGACTGTTTACCGAGCAGACATTTACCTTACAGCCGCAGTATATGAACGATACGCTTGTTTTAATCGCAGCGGGCACAAATGATGATATTGTAAGGACTGAGCCGGAACGTTACCATAATGCGTTGGCGGCAAATCAAGTCCCTCATATCTATTATGCCACAAAGGGTATCAATGGCAGCGGGCAGCCGGGCAGTGGCGGACATGATGGGGACGTTTACAAGCATGGGCTTTACAATTTCATGCGCAGGATTTTCCATAAAGAACCGCAGTCAGATGACACGGAAAAGCCATTATTCCATCTCAGCCTTGACAATGGGCAGGATGGCGTAAAAAGCGACGGCGTTAAAGTGACGGTCAACGGTTCACCGGAATTCACGCAGGATGGCGTGGATGGCAAAGCAATGTTTTTGAATGAGGACGAGAAAGAATTTCTTGCGATTACGAAGGAAGATGGCTCTGGCCTGCTTACAGGGCGCGACGCTATCACCATTTCATATTGGAGTAAGACGGAGAATAAGACCAACTGGGCGGTGTATGCGGCTCCCGATGACAAAGCGCCGCAGTTTGGCAAAGAAAAATATTTAGGTATTATGGATAGCGATGCAAAAGTCACCGTAGAGCGTTATCTGAATACAGGAAGCCGCCCGACGAGCGTTTCCGGCAGCGGCAGGGCCGGACAGTGGAAACATGTTGCTGTTGTTGTTACGGAGGCGGAGACGCGCTTGTACATTGACGGTAAGAAAGTGGGGACGGTACCGAGTACTTATAAACTTTCGGATATCGTGGGTGCAAATGGTATTTTTTATATCGGTAAGGCATGCTGGGGCTCTGGCGAATACTTTGACGGGCTGCTTGATGATTATGCTGTCTATGGATATGCCATGACCGACAGCCAGGTCAATAATCTGTACAATGGGAAAGACCTGGATGATGATTCTTACATAGCGACCGAGGAGATGCAGCGGTATTATGACAGCTTGGCTTTGGGCAGCGTAATCCCGGATGGCGCGGTGATGGCAGAGGGCAAATTGAACCTTCCGACAAAATTGGGCGGCGCGTCGGTTACCTGGACGTCCGGCAAAGAGGGGGTAATTGGCAATGACGGCTCAGTGCATCTTCCGCAAGACGCCACAGAAGTTACGCTGACAGCAAAAATTACTTTAAATGGTGAGAAGGTTAGTAAGAAATTTGTAGTGGCTGTTCTTCCGGCGTCTAGCCAGAAAGCGCAGTTTGAAAATAATTTCATGATACCTTATGTCGTTACAAAGGAGACAACGCTTCCCACATCTTATGGACAGGGGAAGATTACTTGGTCCGGTACGTCCGTATCTTCTGATGGGAAGATTACTGCTACAGAGAAAGAACAGAGTGCGGAGCTTACCGCTTCATGGCAGGCGGGCAGCCTCAGCGCATCCAAGAAGTTTACCGTTAGGATACTGGCACAGGACGCTGTGGCGTTAGAAGCGTATACCCGCGAGCCCCTGGCAAAAAATGTCTATGCCGGAAAGCTTGCCTACAGCCTGCACCTCGCCTACCAGAAAGAAAATGGCTCCTATGAGGGTCTGTACTCTAACAATGGTATCCTCTATGCAAAAGCGGACATTTCTGCGCAGGGCACGCTGACGGCAAAGAATTTAAAGAATCCGTATGTGTTTGCCATGGCAGACGGCAGCTATGGTGTTGTTGCCGTGCGAACAGACTCCTCCAATGAGGATATGGCGAATGCCCAAGACACACTGAGCAGGGGGAAAGTGCTTCTGTTTACTACCAAGGATTTTATCCATTATGATGAAGTCGGGCTGGTTGATTTGAAGAAAAATGTATTTGTAGCGGATGTGGCATGTGATTACGACAGCAGTGCCAAAAAATATGTGCTTCGCTGGTGTGATGCCGATGGCAATTATTACAGGAGCACAACTGCGGATATTTGCAGCTTGTCAGCGGAAACGCAAAAAGGCGGTATTTTTAGTTACGAATCACAAGATACGTCTATTGAGGGCGCATGGGAACGCAATCGTTTCTATGTACCGGGGGATGTTGGAAAGAACCTGTTACGCAAATTCAGCACGATATACAATACCTCAGTAAATGTTCCAGAGAGCATTACTGCCCAGAAGAAGGAAGAGGTAGAGAATGTGAAAGCGGAATTGTCCTACAGCGACGGTTCTAAAGCATTGAAGAAGGTAGACTGGGATCTGGGAAGCGTATATTTTGATAAGCCGGGGACTTACTATGTGAGCGGCAAGGTGCAGCGGGCGCCGTCTATGATGTCTTCAAATGCTACATCCCTTGGCGTCAACCGTGCAGACCCATGTGTTTATTACAACCCGGATGACGGTTACTATTACTTTATTGCTACCAATGACGCCAATGGCAATAGCTCCTTCTCCGTGAAAAAGTCCCAGACAATAGAAGGGCTTAAGGATGCACAAGAGTCGGAGATTTTAAACCTTGATATGTACCCGGACATTAACCTCATGGTATGGGCGCCGGAAATCCACAAAATTGGCGATGAGCTTTATATTTTCTTTAGCTCCAACCCGGGAGATCCTAAGAACTGGGATGTACAGTCTCATGTGATGCGTTATAAAGGCGGCAATTTGGAGGACAAAGACAGTTGGGAACGGCCGAAGCGTTTCTTGAGTAAGAATGGCACGCCCTTGAATCAGGGGCTTGGTGAGTTCGGCGGGATTACGCTGGATATGACGACGTTTAAGATTAAAGATACTCGTTACGTTGCCTGGGCGCAGAGGGACTTTGGACGAAAAACTGGTTCTGTGATCTGCATAGGTACGGTTGACGAGGCAGAGCCATGGAAATTAACAAGCGACCCGGTAATTATTTCCCGCCCGGATTATGGCTGGGATAACAATGACAATACGCCGGTGGATGAAGGACCGTATGCGATTATCCGCGATGATAAAGTATTTATTACATTTTCCGGTTCTTCCATTGGCGCAACATACTGCGTAGGGCTTTTGAGCGCAGATATTGACGGCAATTTGTTGGATGCTAAGAGTTGGACTAAGAGCAACAGCCCGATTCTTTATGCACGCGCCGTAGAAGGGGAGGCTGGACCTGGGCACAATTCCTATACCACGGACGCAGCGGGCAACCTGGTCTTCGTGTACCATGCAAGGCCGGTGGATGCAGCGGGGAATGTAGGAAGCAGGAACACGGGGCTTCGTACCGTACATTTTGGCGCTGACGGTGAGCCGGTGCTCTATATGTCGGGCGAGCTGGAACTTGCAAGAGAAAATGAAAACGTAGAGATGAAGGTGGTTGTGGAGGACCCCAATGCGCCGAAGCCGCCGATTTCTGAGGACCCGGAAAAGCCGCAAAAGCCTGTGGTAAACGAGACGTTTTCTAACAGCAGCGGGCAGAAGTTTAAGATTACGGCAAGCAGCGGCGGCAAGAATTATGTGACCTTTACGGGCGTAAGCAAGAAGGTCAATAGCTGCACAGTTCCTAATACGATAAATTACAAGGGACAGACATTTAAGGTGACAGCAATTGCAGACAGCGCATTTGCTGGCCAGACAACGCTTAAAAGCGTGGCGATTGGTAAGTACGTCACGAATATTGGCGCAAAAGCGTTTTATAATAATAAGAGCCTGGCAAAGGTAACGTTTAAGGGAACGGCAGTGAAGAAGATTGGTAAGAATGCGTTTAAAGGCATTAAGAAGAATGCAGTTTTTGTCATGAAGAAAACGTTTACTTACAAGAGCGTGAAGTATAAGGTTACAAAATCTACCACATCTTCTAAGTTGGTGACGGTAACTGGAACTTCCAAGAAAAATATTGCAACCTTGAGTATACCGGCAACAGTGAAATACAATGGGATGACCTTTAACGTGACGTCTATAGGCAAAAATTCGTTCAAGAACAAGAAAGCGTTAAAGAGCGTTACCATCGGAAAAAATGTAAAGAGTATTGGTGCAGGCGCGTTCCTGGGCGATAAGAAGCTCGCGAAGGTGAAATTTGGCGGGACGGCAGTGAAAAGTATCGGCAAAAATGCGTTCAAGGGCATCAGGAAGAATGCTGTATTCAGCGCGAAGAAGTCAAAAAAGGCATATTACAAAAAGCTTTTGAAGAAAGCAAATACAAAAAATTATAAGATGAAATAAGGAAAAGGCGGCTGTGCCTGTGGAAAAGATAGTCCATGGGGCAGCCGTCTGCCTATTATAAAGTTTCCATTTTTTGAAAAAAGGTATTGACAAATTTGAGAAATGTGTGTAGAATAATATCGTTGCTGAAATAGAGCACAAGCCCAGTTAGCTCAGTTGGTAGAGCAGAGGACTGAAAATCCTCGTGTCTCTGGTTCGATTCCGGAACTGGGCACTGACACAGAGGTGTTATCCTGCGGGTGTAGTTCAATGGTAGAACACTAGCCTTCCAAGCTAGATACGTGGGTTCGATTCCCATCACCCGCTTATGCGATAGTGGCGTAGTTGGTAACGCGCGACCTTGCCAAGGTCGAGACCGCGGGTTCGAGCCCCGTCTATCGCTTTTTTATCTGATAGCGGAAACAAGAAGTTTCCGCTTAATTTTTTTTACTGAAAATTGCATTGATACGCGAAATGCGTGTCAATACGTTACAAAAAAGTAATGTAACCATGTCGAATGATACCTTTCTCTTTAGCGCTGAACATCCTATACTTTGCTTAGGCTTTGCAACGCTTTTGGGAAGCCTGTACTAAAGAGAAGAGGTGTGTATGAGTATGAGTGATTTTGGAACAAGAGTAAGGAAGGTTCGGAAGGAACGCAATATGACGATTGTGAGGCTGGCTGAGTTGTGCGACTCTTCCGAGAATGTAATCAGGAACTATGAGAAATCAAGGCGTCTGCCACAGGTTGATATGTTGATCCGCATTTGCAATGCATTGAAGGTGTCTCCTGAGTATTTATTGCAGGATGGATTGATTTATCAGTCAAAACATGCTGGTGAAGAACTCCTTCAGAAAATAAGCAGGCTTTCCCCTAAAAATGTATCTGTCCTGCTGGACATGGTGGACACATTAGGGAAGTATGAGGATGTAAATGAGATAGTGAAGTGAACTTCATGCATGCCTCCTGCCGGTATTTTTATACCTGGCAGGAGGTTTGCATTTTCAAGGAAAAATGTTTTATTTTTTGATTAAATATGTTAAAATAAAAAAAGCAGTAGCGCATAGGCAGAGTGAAAGGAGATAATCGGTGAAAATTCTCAAAATGCATTTAGCAGAAGCCGCTATGGCATTTTTGTTTGCGGCGCTGGCATTCATTTTCTGGTATGGAGATGGAGAAGAGGCAGTTGAGGATATGCCCTATCAGCAGGACTGGACGGTTGTTGCTGATGGGGAGGACTGTAGATACGACATACTTCCGGAGTCGGTGAGGCTTTCGGGACGTGAGGAAGTAATTATAATAAAGAAAGAATTGCCCAGGGATTACCGGCCTGGGGATTCCGTAGGGTATTATACGACACATCAGCTATCGGAAGTGTATGTGGATGGTGAGAAGGTTTTTGAGCGGCTAGTGCCAGAGGCAGCAAGGAGCAAGACGCCTGGGAATTGCTGGAATTTTGTCCGGCTGTGTGAGAGGTATGCCGGGAAAACTTTAGAGATACATATTAGGAATTGTTATAGTTCCACAGCTTTGAGGATGCCTGCTGTCTATTATGGGGCGCAGTCTGAAATTATACTCAGCCAGATTAAGAAACGGTTTTTTTCGGTGATAATCAGTTTTATCATGTTTACTATGGGAGTCGTCCTGATGGCGATGTGGTTTGCTGTCGGCAAGAAAATGTATTTTCATAAGGGGGTCCCCTGGCTGGGGCTGTTTTCCATGCATTTTGCAGTATGGTCAGCATTTGAGACGAAGATCCCCGTGCTGATGTTTGAGAGGCCTTTATTGTCCAGCATGATTACGTTCATGAGCCTGAAACTGATGCTGCTTCCGTTCATCTGTTTTATACGTTCTATTTATAATAGGAAAGGGAGCTGGCTGCTGGATATTTTTGCAGGGGCATGCGTCATTGATTTTGCCGTCTGCTGCCTTGCGCAGTTTATGGGCTGGTATGATTTCCGGGAGACGCTCTGGATTACGCATGTATTAGGGATTGGCGCGGTTTTGGCGGCTCTTGTGATGTGTACATATATGTTTGCCAGTAAGGGGGAAGCTTCGGGCAAACATGACGGGAAGTTTTGGGTAAACGTTACGTGTGTCTGTGTTATCAGCGCTTGCGCAATGGTCGATGCCGTGAATTATTATTTTGGGTTTTACGAAGATGTGGCGTTTTTTTCCAGGATTGGCTGCCTGGTTTATCTATTTATATTGAGCAAGCAGTTCCTGGATGAGTCTATCAAATTGATTCAGGTCGGGAAGCATGCGGAGGCGATTTTGGAGGAGGCCGGGCTGGATGGGCTAACCTGCATGAAGAACCGCAGGAGCTTTGAGACGGATTTAAATAAGATTCCCAAAGGGGAGTTCCCTCGTTATAGCGTGGCGATGTTTGACTTGAATAACCTAAAGATGATGAATGATAAATTTGGGCATGGGATGGGGGACTGTTACATTATCAATGGCAGTGAGATTATCCGCGATGTGTTTGGCGATATGGGAGAGATTTACAGGATTGGCGGGGATGAATTCTGCCTGATTTCAGACAGCCTTACCGAAGAGGTTTTTGAGGACAAGAAAAAGAGGATGGGGAGCTGGATGGAAAGCCTAAAAGGCGTTTATGTCAAAGACGCCATGCAGATTGCTTCCGGCTTTGCAAAATATAGCCGCAGCAAGGATTTAAAGCTGCAAGATACGATTGAACGTGCGGATGCGCGGATGTATCGGTGTAAAAGGAAACAGAAAACGATAAAAAACAACAGTGAGAGAGCATAAACAGGAGGTGGCAGAATATGCGTTATATGCCAATAGCAAGGGTTGAGACAGGTATGGCTTTGGGGCAGGATATTTATAATGGGGAAGGGCAGCTAATCATGGGCAGGCATTTGGTCCTCAATGATGATTCCCTGCAGCAGCTTCTTCAGCTCGGATTCCCGGGCATCTACATTGATGATGAGTTTACGGAGGACTTAAGGATTGAGCAGGTAATCCGACCGCAGCTTAAGCGGGAGGCATTAAAGATGGTGCATGACCTGTTTTTAGATAATAAAAATATCCCTATGGAGCAGCATAATCTTCAGGAAATAGTTATGAATGTCATGGATGATGTGCTTAACAGCCAGAATGTAATGTGCAATATGCTGGATATTAAGACATATGATGATTATGTGTATTTCCATTCGGTGAATGTGGCGGTGCTGTCTACCATGATTGGCGCAACATGCAACATGAATATGGAGGAATTAAATATCCTGACAACGTCAGCATTGCTCCACGACGTTGGCAAGCGGTTTGTGGAGGAGGATGTGCTTAATGTCCGGCGTGCGCTGACTGAGGAAGAGCGGATCATGATTGTCCAGCATCCCAAGCTGGGGTATGAGTTCTTGAAAGAGAACTTTGACTTCCTGCCGGAAGTCTATAACAGCGTATTGGAGCACCATGAATGGTATAATGGGTGCGGCTATCCGCTGAGGAGGTCCGGCTCTGAGATTCCAATTTACGCGAGGATTATCAAGCTTGCGGACGTATATGATGCATTGACCTCTAAGCTGCCATACCATGAAGCGGTTTCCCCTTCTGAGGCAGTGGAGTATATTATGGCGAATGCGGGGGCGGAGTTTGACCCGGAATTGGTGGATATATTTTTGCGTAGGATCGCCGTCTATCCGGTAGGCTGCGAAGTTAGCTTGTCTGATGGGAGGACGGCAGTTGTAATGGAGAATTATAAGGAATTTGTGTTAAGGCCCAAGGTCAAGGTCATTCCCACCGGTGAGATCCTTGACTTGAAATCTGACGACGACGTCAGGAACCTGACAATTTTGGAATTGAATGTGTAATGGGCATGAGGAGGGACCATTGACCTAAGGAGGGACCATTGACCTAAGGAGGGACCCACGGAGTGGGAGGATGCCTTAGGTCCATAGGAGCATCCGCAGAAGTGTATAGAAGTGGGAGGATGCCTTAGGTCCATAGGAGCATCCGCAGAAGTGTATAGAAGTGGGAGGAGCCCTGATGCCTCCTAACGTCATATATAGGTGTTAAACAGTGACAGGACAAAAGGAAACGATAGATGTGCTGCTGGCGGAGAGCTTTAAAGAGCTTGCCTGCCAGCAGCCGATTGAAAAAATTACAATCAAAGCCATTACTGACAGGGCTGGGGTCATCCGGCCTACCTTTTATAACCATTTCCAGGATAAGTATGAATTGCTGGAATGGATTATCTGTACCCAGATATTGGAGCCGACAAAGCCGCTGATCCATGCAGGTATGGTAGACGAGGCCCTGATGCTGATTTTCACTTCTGTGAAAGCGGATGGGGAATTTTATCAGAAAGCAGTGCGCTTAGAAGGGCAGAACTCCTTTGAGGAGATTACCAAGAAATGCATTGGGGATGCGCTGCTGGAAGTAATCCGCGGCAAAGGGCATGTGGGCAGGAAGCGGCATCCCTGGCTGACGCCGGAGCATATCGCCCAGTATTATGCACAGTCTATGTGTTTTGTGGTCGTTAGCTGGATTAAAAGCGGCATGACGGTGGAGCCTCGGGAAATTACAGACATTTACAATTATATCATTACTCGTTCCATGATGGACGTAATTGAAGAACTATGACAGATGCCATAAAGTGTATAACAAAAACTACACATTGTCTAAAGTGTATATTTGGACGATACATAGAAAAAGGATTGAATATTTATTTTTTCAATCTTTTTTTTTATACTCTTCTTGAGCGATGAAAATAAATGAAAAAGGAGCGAGAAGAGAAAATGAGAAAATTTGGAAAAGGCGTCGTAAAGATGCGGATACCGATTCTGATTATCAGCCTGCTGCTTTTAATACCATCGGTAATCGGGATTGTAAACACGAGGATCAATTACGATATCCTCTCCTATTTGCCCAAGGACATTGAGACGATGAAAGGGCAGGATATCCTGATGGATGAGTTTGATACCGGTGCGTTTTCCATCTGTGTGGTGGAAGGCATGGACAATAAAGGCGTATCAGCCCTGCGGGAACAGATTGAAGCGGTCCCCCATGTCAAGACGGTAATTTGGTATGATTCCATTGCAGATTTGTCCGTACCCATGCAGATTCTGCCAAAAGACATGCAGGACGCTTTTGTGAACGGGGAAGATACCATGATGGCGATTATGTATGACACTTCCATGTCCTCGGACGAGACAATGGATGCGGTAAAGCAGATTCGCACGCTTGCTGATAAGCAATGTTTTGTCAGCGGGATGTCAGCGGTGGTAACGGACATTAAGGATATCTGCAGGGAAGAAATGTTTGCCTATGTTGCGATTGCGGCAGCGCTGTCCTGCATCATCCTTGCGTTGACAATGGATTCCTTCCTGGCACCAGTATTTTTCCTTTTAAGTATTGGCATGGCAATCTTATATAATTTAGGAAGCAATATTGTTTCTGGTGAAATCTGTTATATTACGCAGGCATTGGCAGCGGTGCTTCAGTTGGGCGTAACGATGGATTATTCAATCTTCCTGTGGCACAGCTATGAGGAGAACCAACAGAGGTTCCCGGACGATAAGAAGCGCGCCATGTCCCATGCGATTTCCAATACGCTGGGTTCTGTGCTGAGCAGTTCAACCACCACAGTTGCCGGGTTCGTAGCGCTCTGCTTTATGACATTCACGTTGGGGCTGGATTTGGGGGTTGTCATGGCAAAAGGCGTCCTGCTTGGCGTTATCTGCTGCGTGACGGTGCTTCCATCCATGATCCTTGTCTTTGACAAGCCGATATCCAAGACCAAGCACAGGCCTATTATCCCGGATCTTGGAAAGATAGCGCCTTTCGTGGTTAAACATTATAAAATATTTGTGGTAATTTTCCTGGTTGTGCTGGGGCCGGCCCTGTATGGATATACCCATACGCAGGTATACTATGATTTGGCGGGGACGCTCCCCAAGGATTTGCTCAGCATACAGGCAAATGAAAAAGTAGATGAGGCTTTCCAGATGAATGCCACCCATATCCTCCTGTTTGATAGTGAAATGTCCCAGAAAGATGTGGGAAAGATGATGGATGAAATGGAAGCGGTAGATGGCGTGTCCAAAGTCCTGGGGATTGAGTCGGTAGTCGGTCCTTCTGTCCCCTTGGAAATGATACCGGAGGAAGCAAAAGAGAAATTCATGAGCGAAAATTATCAGATGATGATGATAAGCTCGGAGTATAAGATTGCTTCGGATGAGGTGAACAACCAGATTACAGAGTTGAATACAATTTTGAAAGGGTACGATGCCCAGGGAATGCTGATTGGCGAGGCGCCATGTACAAAGGATTTGATTACAATTACAGATAAGGATTTCAAGGTAGTAAGCGTAATTTCTATAGTGGCGGTATTCTTGATTATCCTGTTGACATTTAAATCCATTTCCATACCAGTCATTCTGGTGGCGGTTATTGAGTTTGCGATCTTTATCAATATGGGGCTTCCGGCATATACAGGGACAGTGCTTCCGTTTATTGCATCGGTAGTTATTGGTACGATCCAGTTAGGGGCGACGGTGGATTATGCAATCCTTATGACGACCCGTTATAAGAAAGAGCGGGGGCGTGGGGCTGATAAGCAGGAAGCGGTCACGATTGCCCTGGGGACGTCTATTTCCTCAATCGTCGGCAGCGCCTTAAGCTTTTTTGCAGCGACGGTCGGCGTAGCATTCTATTCCAGGATTGACATGATAGGTTCCCTGTGCACCCTAATGTCAAGAGGAGCGATTATTAGCATGTTTGTGGCAATTTTCATTTTGCCGGCGATGTTCATGGTGTTTGATAAAGTTATCTGCGCCACAAGCGTACGTTTTGGTCCTGGCAGGGAAAAGAAAACCACAGCAGAAAAGATAAATGCAGTTTAAACTTTATAAGAAATATTAGGAATATAAAACTATAGAAATGAAGCATGAATGTAAAAGTAATCAAAATATCAGGAGGGAACAATCATGAAAAATATGGAATTAAAGAAAAGGTTTAAAAGCAAATATATGATCCAGGTAGTGGCAGGGGCGGTTACCATCGCTATGTTGGGCGGCAGCGCCGGGATGGCTTATACAGTGAATGCCGAGAAAGCGGATGAGACAACAAAACAGTCAGAGAAGAAGGAAGAAGCAGACGAGAATGATATCAAGAGCGCGCTGGAGAAAGTGCTCTCTGCCTCTAAGGAAGAGGTGGAAGACGCCGGAAAAGAGGAGACGGTCTATGTCGTTGCGAATGCTGATGGTTCCGCAGATAATATCATTGTCAGTGAATGGCTGAAAAACGAGGATGGCAAGGAAACTTTGGAGGATGTGTCTGACCTAAAGGACATTGAGAATGTAAAAGGGGATGAGACATTTACCCAGAATGGCGACAAACTCACCTGGAAAGCCGCTGGCAAGGATATTTACTATCAGGGCACAACGGACAAAGAGCTTCCGGTTACCCAGAAAATCACTTATTTCCTGGACGGGAAAGAAATGTCCCCAGAGGAGATTGCAGGCAAGAGCGGCGAGGTCAAGATACGTTTTGATTATACGAACCATCTTAAAACCACAGAGGTCGTGGATGGGGAAGAATACGAGGTCTATGTGCCGTTTACCGTGATGACCGGCATGATCCTGCCGGAGGATTACTCTAATGTTGAGATTACGAATGGGAAAGTGATTTCCGATGGGAACAGGAAAGTTGCCGTGGGCATTGCCATGCCGGGGCTAAAGGACAGCCTGGACATACAGGAGGACGACCTCGATGGAGAGGTAGGGATTCCTGAGTATGTGGAGATTAGCGCGGACGTGGAGAACTTTTCCTTGGAAATGACAATGACTGTCGCTATGAATGATTTGCTTGGTGGGAGCGATTTGAGCGAAGCGTTTGACTTAAGCGGGTTAGAGGAGGACGTGGACCTCTTGTCTGAATCTTCCGGGAAGCTGGTAGACGGAACGACCGAGCTGTCGGATGGGCTGAATACCCTGGCAGGCAGCATGAAGGAATTCTCCGCCGGGATTGGCACGTTAAAGAGCGGCATTGAAAGCTATACGAATGGGGCGTCCCAATTGAATGCCGGGATTAGCGCGCTCTCTGCTTCTTCAGGGACTTTGATTGACGGCGTAACAACCTTAAACGGCAGCGCGGCAACCTTGAGCAAGGGAGTGGCACAGCTTGACGAGACTTTGAAAGCGAAGATGTCGGCAGAGGAGAAAGCATCGCTGGTGCAGCAGGCCGACGCTGCGATTGAGAGCACTTTTAAGGATAAAAAGCAGGGTACAGAGGCGATTAAGAGGCAGGCGTCCGAAGTGTTTTATAACAGCCTTGCAGGGAACCAGGGAGCGAAAGACCAGGTGTCTGCAGGATTAGGCGCTTATACACAGGGAGTGTTAAATTCTGCGCTAGTCCCAGCATACACCCAGGCGGCGACGCAGACAGCCAAGGCGCAGAAGCTGGCTGAGCTGAAGCCCCAGGTAGTGCAGGGCGTTACCCAGGAGGTAGTGAAACAAGTTGCCAGGCAGGTAACTTCCGGTGTGACGGCGACCGCCATTGCACAGCAGACAGCCGCAGCGGAGCAGGCGGCGGCACAGGCAGGGGGAACCTTGAATGCAGAAGCGGTGGCGCAGATTTGCAATGCGGTTAATGAAGCGGTCAATACGGATGGTTCCGAGGTCCAGCAACAGGTGAACGCGCTCATTGCAGGGCAGCAGGAGACGATTAACGGGCTGGTGGCGTCAAACGTGGACGCTAAGATGCAAGAAGTGGAAGCCCAGGTCGAGGCAGGGATTAATTCCGCCGAGGGGCAGGCGCAGATTAAAGCGACGGTAGACGGATTAGTGAACCAGACAGTAAGCGCCGTAATGTCAGATGAAACATTGAAAGCAACCATGAACCAGGTAGCAGGACAGATTGTGGCCGGCATTGCCGACGGCGCGAAAGACACGGTAGGCGTGGCAGTGGCTGATACAGCAAAGACAGCCGCAAAAACAGCAGCGGAATCAGCGACAATCACAGCCGTGGATGCCACAAAAGCGCAGATTTCAGACGCCATCAATGCGAAGGATTCGGGCAGCGGCTACAGCCTGGTGAGCGGTATGGCGGCCCTGAGCCAGGGAACCCAGACGATGAGCGACAGTATGCCCGCTTTAACAAATGGAATCGGGCAGCTTACGAATGGGGCGGCTACGCTTGTTTCCAATAATGCGGCCCTGGTGGATGGAGCATCGAAGCTTTCGGGCGCGACATCCCAGGTGGAAGAGGGCGTCAAAAAGCTGGATGATGGCTCTAAGGAATTGATGGACGGCATGGTCCAATTTGACGAGGAGGGCATTAAGAAGCTGACAGAGGCCTATGACGGCGACGTCAAGGAGATGCTGGACCGGTTAAAGGCGGTTGTGAATGCAGGCAAGGATTATCAGACCTTCACCAAAGTTGCCGAGGGCGTAAAAGGCTCTGTTAAATTTATCTATCGCACAGATGCAGTAAAGGCGGAGTAAACGTAAGCAAAATTTTGGAGAAAAGCAGATGGACATATTAGTGGAAACGGTTGTTGTATTGGGGATATCGCTGGAAATTTTTGGCGCCATGGAGTGCCAGGGTTCCCTGGTGGCAAAGATAGAAAAAAGGCAGTTGCTGATATTCTGTGCTGTGTTAGCCGCTGGGCAGACGATGGCGTTAGGGATTGGGGATGTGCTGTCTGGCCTCCTTTCCCGGCAGGGGGCGCAGGAGAGTTTTCAGGGGCGGGCGGCTGCGGCTGCAATCTTCCTGCTCCTGGGGCTTAGGCTGCTGCTCAAAGCATGGAAAAATGAAAGGATTGTGGAACGGCGGGAGGAGAAATTCCAGGTAAAGAGGTTCCTTGTAATATACAGCAGAGGCATTCTGTATACATTTTTCGCAGGGGTTGCCCTGGGATTCCTAGGAAGCAGCGTTTCCGTCCTCCTGCTCCTTACCTTGTTTTTGACGATATTGGTTACGGTGGTCGGCATGTACACCGGCTACCGCCTTGGGTTTGAGCATAAGATCAAAGCCTATGTGCTGGGCGGCATTTTGTTGATTGCCGGGAGCGTGGATGTGGTTGCAGGGTTTCTATAAAAAGGCTGTGCCCGTGGCAGGGCATCATTTTAAAGAAGATTCAAAAGGCATATGTAACTGCAAAAGGGGCCGTCATGTTGAAGAGGGCTTGCCCACTTTGTTTTATAAATACCCCGCCAGCAAACTGGCGGGGCTTTGAATGAAAAATAGCTTCCAGGTTTTATTTCTTAATCTTAATCTTGCTTACCTTGCTGGTCTTAGAGTAGACTTTGCCGCCCTTGGAATCTTTCTTGTATGCCTGGGCTTTTACATAATAAGTCTTGTTCTTGCTAAGTTTCTTGAGGGTAAGCGTGTTCTTCTTGATATCTTTCGTCTTAGTTGCTTTCTTTTTGAACTTCTTGTCTGTGGAATAAGTGACTTTGTAACCTGCTGCGCCGGACACCTTCTTAATGGTAATCGTCATCTGTTTGGATTTCTTGTTCTTCAAAGTTGGCTTGGAAGGCGTCTTGACGGTTACTTTGTTCCATTTCGCTTTCAGTGTGATGCTTTTGGTGACCGGATTATTAAAGTTATATTTAATATTTCCGTTGTACCAGCCTGCGAAGGTGCAATTCTTCTTGGTGGGATTTTTAGGCGCAATTGCCTTCTCGCCATCTTTGACAGACTGTTTCCTCACGGAAGAGCCGCCGTTGCTGTTAAAGTTTACGGAAAATACTTCTTGGGCCTTCTTCTCTACGGTGAGCGTAAAGGATTTTGTGCGGACCTGGTCGCGGATTGCAGCATCGTTTGGCCTTGCGGTAATCGTCGCCGTCAGGGTCACGGTAGCGTCGCCCTGTCTGTAGCTTGGGCGGTTTACCTTCCCGTCCGGGGAGATGACGGCGCTGTTTGAAGATTCCCAGGTAATCGCTGCACCGTTAGAAGCGACAGTGGGCAGCGTCAGGTTAGCGGTGACCTTGGAAGCAGGAAAGCTTAATTCTGCCGCTGCTGCTTCTGCTTGCTCCACATATGGTGTGGCCGCAGCTTTGTAAGCTTCGTCATAAGTCAGGCGCAAATTATTATATTCCTCGGAGGTAATCGGCATAATCGTGCCGTGGCTGGCAATCGGTTCCGGCATGGAATAAATGGAAGTCCCGTCTACTTCTGCTGATTTAGAATCACCGAGCCTGCTGAACTTGCCGGTTGTAATGTCATCGGAGATGCCCGGGAAGATATAATTGCCGTTGCGGTCTGCGATCAGGCCGTAAATGTCCTTCGTGTCATCCAGCGTAATGCCCTTCAAGGAGGCAAGGTACTTGGCGTTCTCCTTGTCATCTTCATTAAATTTATAGATGCAGGGACCTTCAATTTTCCAGTCTACGTCTTCTGTCAGGGAATCTTTGTACACCAGCTCCCATTCCCTGCTTGTCAGGGATGTGCTCCTTTCGCAGTACACATGCTTGCTGCGGGTGCCGTGCCTGTTTGTATTGCCGTCTTCGTTCTTGGTATAACGGTAATAATAGTCGCCCACTTTGATAACAGTGGTGTCAATCACGGAGCCGGCTTCTTCAATCCATACCTGCGGCTCGGAGAATTCGTAAAAGTCACTGGTGGTGGCGTAATACAAACGCTGTTTGCTGTAGTTATCTTCTTTGACTTTGGAGGCCCAGAACACAACATATTGCTGTAACTCATCATCCCAGTAAGCTTCCGGCGCCCAGGTGCAGCCTGCGTCGTCCCTTGCCACTTTGCATTCCCGCTGTTCGGACCAGTTTACAAGGTCGGTGGATTCCCATACCATAATCTTCTGGCTTCCGGATTGCTGGTTGCCGCTTGGACCGTCCCATCCCTGCCCGGGATATTTTATGCCATCCTGCGTAAGCCCCGCTACCGTGAGGTCGGTGGCGATTAAGAAGAACTTGTCCCCTTCATGGGAGCGGATGACGAAGGGGTCGCGCAGCCCGTGCGTCCCCAGCCGGGATTCCAGTATGAATTTCTTATCATTCAGGGCTGTGAAGTTTAAGCCGTCCTCGCTGATGCCGAAATAAATGCGTTCATCTTTGCCGCCTGCGCTGGTGTAAGGGAAATAAACGAAAAGGTAATCCGTAGTCTCCGGCGTGCCTGCCGCATTGGCAAAGACGGGCTGACCTATTGTGGCGTCTGCCGCCTGTGCCCTGCCGATATCGCCCGTTGGCAGCATCGTGGCAGCCATGGCAAAGGCGGTGAATCCTGCGATTGCAGTTTTGAGAAAGTTCTTAGGTCTCATAAAGTATCCCTCCTTAAAAAATAATAATTGGATAAAATTTACTGATATTATATCACGGATAAAAAAATAGTGAAAGGATTTTTACCAAAATTACTATAATTATTGGTTGATTTTTAGTAAAAGATTTAGTAAAATAAACGCAAGTGAATGCCTGTGAAATTATGGCATTCTCGGTAATTTTAACAAGTTTATATAATTAAAGGAGGGTCATTATGGTCAAGAAGAAACTTGTGAAACAATGTCTGGCAGGCTTGTTATCCTTTGCCATGACAGTTACGATGCTGCCAGCGAATTCGCTGGGGACGGTCCAGGCGGCAGATGTGCAGCCTGTCCTGCATTATGACATGAGCCATGCAGATGGGAAGCTTACGGACGTCAGTGGGAATTCCCACGATGGAGCGCTGAAAGGATTAACGGACGCTGACTTTATTGCGGATGGCGACGGCACGGCGCTTAATTTTGACGGCACGGCAAAGTATGTGGAAATCCCGTCCGGGGTCATTAAGGGCGACGGCAAAGAGGCGTTCACGATGGAGGCCACTTACACGAACAAAGTCCAGTCAGACGCGTGGCTGTTTACGCTGGGTACAACCGTAGGGGAATGGCCGAACGTAAAGAATTACCTTTTTGTGGCGCCATGTACCGGCAGCTATTCAGGGAAGATGCTGGCGGCAATCAAAGACGGCAGCACGGAACTGCGTTATGACAGCGAGACAGCTATTGCCGGCGAGAAGGAAGGAAAGAATATTGTTACAGTGGTATTTGAAAATGGCAACGTTACTTATTATCTGAATGGGCTGAAATCAAAGACCACGGAGTCCGGCTATAAGATTCAGGATATCCTGGGCGCCAACAGCACAGATACGTGCATTGGGTACATTGGGAAATCCCTCTATAAGCCTGACCCGTATTTCAAGGGCACGCTTTCTGATTTTAAGATTTATGAAACTGCCCTGACAGAAGAACAGGTAAGCAAGAACCACCAGGAAATTGCAGCGCCTTTAGAGGCTCCTGCCTTAGAGAAGGTCAATGCGGTCAAGGATAAGATACTGCCAGCTATGCTGGGCGAGAATGCGGACCAAGACCACATTATCTCCGACCTTTCCTTCACGTCTGAGATAGACGGCGTCGCTTTGAAATGGACGTCGCTTACAACAGATGTAATCAGCGATAAAGGCAAGGTTACCCCGAAGGTTGCCCCGACGGACGTGGATATAAAGGTAGAAGCTTCCTATAACCGCAGGGGCGTGCAGACGTATACATACCATGTGAAGGTATTAGGCAGCGGGGATGCAGAGTATGAGGCGCTTACGATTCCCAATATGGATGATATCAGGGGCAACATCACGCTTCCCGATAAGGGAGCGGCAGGTTCCGCCATCACATGGAAATCTGAGAATGAGAGCGTAATCAGCACGCAGCCTCAGGGCGATAAGCCTGCGGGCGTGGTAAACAGGCAGAATGTCGATACCAAGGTAAAGCTGACGGCAACCATTAAGATGGCAGGCGGGGACAGGACAAAAGATTTTAACGTCACCGTAAAGAAGAAAGCCGCTGTGGACAAGATGACAGATTACATGTTTGCCTACTTTATTGGAAACGGTTCAGGGGAAGAGCAGATTTACTTTGCGATTAGCCAGGATGGCCTGAACTGGGAAGAACTGAATGACGGCAAGCCTGTGCTGGAATCCAATATGGGGACTACCGGGCTGCGCGACCCATTTATCCTTCGTTCCCCGGAGGGAGACAAATTCTACATGATCGCCACAGACTTGTGTATTGCCAAGAACGGCGACTGGGGGTATGCCCAGACTAACGGAAGCCAGGCCATCATGGTATGGGAGTCCACAGACCTCGTAAACTGGAGCAAACAGCGGATGATGACCATCAGCGCCGGCATTGAGGCGGGATGTACCTGGGCGCCGGAAATTTTCTATGATGAGTCCGCTGGTGAATATATGGTATTCTGGGCGTCCAAGGTGAAATCAGATAATTATGGCAAACAGAGGCTTTATTACTGTAAGACCAGGGATTTCTACACCTTTACGGAGCCTAAGGTATGGATTGACGAGAGCCACAGCGCGATTGACTCTACCGTAGTGCGCGATGTGGACGGCACTTACTACCGTTTTACAAAGAATGAGAGCAAAACTTATATTTATATGGAGAAATCCGATTCCTTGCTGGGCAAATGGACGATGGTAAATGAAAATATTGCCAGCGGCGTGGAAGGTCCCTGCTGTTTTGCGTTCAATGAGGATGATATTGAGAAAGCAGGGGCAAAATGGTGCCTGCTTCAGGATAATTTTGGCGCGGGCGGCTACTATCCGATGGTTACCGAAGATTTGGCAAGCGGTAAATTCACTAGGATTTCCGCGAACCTTCCGGCAAGGCCCCGCCATGGCACTGTTATGAACATTACGGGCGCTGAGTATAAGGCGCTGCAGGAGAAATGGGGATTGCCGACAATGGCAGCCGACAGCCTTCCCACAATGGTTGAGGCAGGCTACACGCTTCCGACAGAGGTGAACGTGCTATACTTAGGTGAGACAAAGAAAGTCCCGGTAACCTGGGATAAGACGGCTGACGACTTCAAGGAGCCTGGGACAGTGACGGTAACGGGAACCTTTACCGTGAACGGCAAGACGGGAACAGCTACCAGGACGATTGAGGTTGTCGCTGTATCCGCCAATACGATTTACTTTATCGACTCCGGCGTCGGCAGTTGGAATGAAAAATTACAAGAATCCGCCTATTATGACTTGGCGGCAGAGAAAGCGGACCTTCGCAATACCTTGCCGGATCAGCTCTACACCGAGGGGAGCTGGGGAATTAATAATCCCAAGGACAGCAGCAACGAAGGTTATGAAAATGCAGGGAACCGGACGTCGGAAGTAAATTCTATCTATACCAACGGCTGGTGGGCGAAGGATAAGAAGTCATGTGAGTATATCATTCCTTTAGAGAATGGCACCTATAAAGCAACGGGTTATTTTGCAGAGTGGTGGAATGTAACAAGGCCTATTAAGTTCTACGCAAAGTATACTAACAGCGCAGGAGCTGAGGTGACGAGCGATGACGTAACTATCACATTGAGCAAGGATAAGTTAAACCAGACCGCGGTAATCGAATTCACGGTTACCGGCGTGACAGGAACAACAGATGTACATTTCATGGCAGAAAGCCCCAATGCGGATAAAAAACCTGATCCGGTTATTTCCGGGCTTGCGATTGAGAAAAAGATGACAGACGAGGATAAAGCAGAGCTTGAGGCTAAGAAGGAAGCTGCCAAGGCGGCATTGAACAACGTGACCGCAGCTCCCTCCGGGAATGGCCAGGCAGTGATGTTTATCGGCGACACGCAGCAAATCACAGTGTCTTACCCTGATGACCTGGCGGAAAAGGCTCAAGCTGCAGGGCTGGGAGTCACGACAAGCTTCATGAGCAGCGATTCCAAAATCGCAAGGGTAGATGACAAGGGCAAGATTACGGCAGTGCGGGCAGGTGAGGCAGAGATAACCACCACGGTCGCATTGAGCAGCAAGATTAGCAAATCATTTACCACCAAGGTATTGGTTAAGGAAGTGCCGGTAGAGAGCATTACGCTTGATAAGAGCGCGCTTACCCTGAATATTGGTGAGGAAGGAATCCTTATGGCGACCATTTTGCCCACGAATGCAACCAATAAGAAGGTAACATGGACGTCCGACAATCCGGAAGTGGCAAGCGTTACGACCGGAAGGGTAAAGGCAGTCGCAGCAGGAAAGGCAACGATTACGGCAACAGCAGGGGAGCAGACGGCAACCTGCGAAGTGACCGTAAAAGACCCTTATGCAGTTGTTCCGGTAAGCAGCGTGGCATTAAGCCCCAAGAAGACGTCATTGACGCTTGCGTTAGGCAAGAAAGCAGTGTTTGGAGCTGTTGTTGCTCCGGCAAACGCGACGAATAAGAATGTCACCTGGAGCACAACCAACAGTAAGGTTGCAGCGGTTTCCAAAGCGGATAAGAATGGCAAGGTTACGATAACCGCCAAGAAAACAGGAACGGCAACAATTAAGGTGACAGCGGCAAACGGCAAGACGGCAAGCTGCAAGATAACAGTGGTTGCGCTGAACAAGACGAAACTGACGCTGGGCAAAGGGGAGACATTTACCCTCAAGGTGAGCGGCACCAAGAAGAAACCTGCCTGGAGCACCAGCAATAAGAGTGCGGTAACTGTTAAGAATGGCAAGATTACGGCGAAAAAAGCCGGCAAGAAAGCTGTTACCATCACTGCAAAGGTAGATGGGGTGACCCTCAGTTGTAAAGTGACTGTGAAGAATGCGCCTAAGAAGATTAGCCTCAACAAAAAATCCAAGACTTTGAAAAAGGGCAAAACCTTCCAGATTAGCGTGAAGTTCCCTAAGAACACCGCAAGCAATAAAATTACCTATAAGAGCAACAAATCAAAAGTGGCGAAAGTGGACGCTAATGGTAAGGTTAAGGCGCTGAAGAAAGGGAAAGCGACCATCACGGTTACGACCTTCAACAAGAAGAAAGCAAAAATTACGATTACCGTAAAATAATACGGGATGCGTTATGGAATCTGAAAATATCCGAAAGGCCAGGCTTGGCTTTTCGGATATTTTCTTCTCTTATAGGAAAGACCACGCTAACGCTAGAAAGTTCCTTTCCTATAAGAGAAAAATAATTATGCGCACATTATTCGCGAATATGGTCAAGCCCCTGGGCAATGATGGTGAAAACATGGGAATCAAGCAGGGAGTAATAGATTGTCTTGCCTTCCCTGCGGTTCTTGACCAAACGGTTTTGTTTGAGTATACTTAATTGATGGGAAATGGCGCTCTGTGACATGTCAAGCTCTTTCGCAATGTCGTAGACACATTTTTCCTGGTCGAGCAGTGCATACAAGATTTGCAGCCGGGTCGGTGTTCCGAAGATTTTAAATAATTCTGCTAATTGTTCAAATTCGTTTTGGTTCATAGGTTGTCCTTCTTTGTCAGATGAAATAAAATCACCCTTTTTAGGGGGTGGGGGCGCCGCTAACGGCTAAGCTGCTATCTATTAAAATATCATAGAAGGGAAAAACTGTCAAAAGTTTTTATAATAAATATCATAGAAAGGAAAAACTGTCAAAAGTTTTCATAATAAAGGTATGAATATTTTGTTGGTCGCAATCAATGCGAAATACATCCACTCTAACCTTGCGGTGCACAGCCTGAGAGCGTACGCAGGGCAATACAGGGAGCATATACGCCTGCTGGAATACACCATCAACCACCGTGTGGATTATATCTTGCAGGGGATTTACAGGCAGCAGCCGGATGTGCTGTGTTTCTCCTGTTATATCTGGAATTTCCGCTATGTGCAGGAATTAGCGGTGGAGTTCCATAAGATTGCGCCGCAGGTTCCCATCTGGGTGGGCGGTCCGGAGGTGTCTTATGAGGCAAAAGCATTCCTCTTAGCTTACCCGATGGTCCAGGGCGTAATGGTTGGGGAGGGGGAGGCAACGTTTTGTGCCTTGTGCAGCTATTATGTAGAAGGGAAGCCTGAAATCCCGCAGATTCCCGGGCTTGTTTTCCGTGACGGGGATAGAGGGCTTGTGCAGACTGCCTGCAGGGAGCCGCTTGGCATGGATGAGCTGCCATTTTGCTATGGACATTTGGAGGATTTCGCGAACCGGATTATCTATTATGAGAGCAGCCGCGGTTGTCCGTTTTTCTGCAGTTATTGCCTGTCTTCCATTGAGAAAGGGATACGGCTGCGCTCCTTGGACCTGGTCGAGAAAGAGCTGCAGTTTTTCCTGGACCATCAGGCACCCCAGGTGAAATTTGTGGACAGGACGTTTAATTGCAATCACCATCATGCGTTCCAGATATGGAAATATATCAAGGAACACGATAATGGTGTAACAAATTTCCATTTTGAGGTTTCTGCGGATTTGCTGACAGAAGAAGAGCTTGCACTGATAGCTTCCATGCGCCCGGGCCTGGTTCAGCTTGAGATTGGCGTGCAGTCCACGCATGGGGCAACCATCCGCGAGATTCGCCGGACAATGGATCTGCCCAGGCTTCGTCGAGCCGTCGGGCGCGTGCGGGCTGAGGGCAATGTGCACCAGCACCTTGACCTGATTGCAGGGCTGCCGGAGGAAGGCTTTGAGACATTTGCGGAATCCTTCCGGCAGGTGTACGCTATGAAGCCGCAGCAGCTCCAGTTGGGCTTCCTTAAAGTGCTCAAAGGCTCCTATCTCTATGAGCACCGGCAGGAATATGGCGTCATTTATCAGGAATACCCGCCCTATGAGGTAATGGGTACGCGCTGGCTGTCCTATGGGGAAATTTTGAAGATAAAGCTTGTGGAAGAAATGCTGGAGGTCTATTATAACAGTGGCCAGTTTGGGCTGACGGTAAAAGTGCTGGAATTGACAGAAGATAACCCGTTCGACTTATTTTTAAAGTTGGGGGAATTTTATGAGAGGCGCGGGCTGTTTGCCATGAGCCATTCGAGGATGCGCCGCTGCCAAATCCTCTTGGATTACATAGAAGAGGCGGACCCGCTCCACCGTGAGCTGTATGAAGAAACGCTGACGTTTGACTTATATTACCGGGAATGCATGAAGAGCCGCCCGCCATGGGCGCCGCCTTTGTCAGATTTCAGGGAATTGTCAAGGGAATATTGCCAGAAGGGCAAGCGTATGCATCTGGAAGCATTCTGGTATGATATGGAGGCGGTTCTGCAGGCGGAGGTTTTGCAGGATTACCCTAAAAAGAACAAGGGCAGGACATACTTCCTGTTTTCTTACGAGGAGCGCGACCCCTTAACCGGACAGGCAAAGGCAGAGCGCATAAGGAGGGAAGAAAGTTGACGGACGCGTACGTGGTAGTCGATTTAGAGATGACGGGCTTAAACCCCAAGACAGACCGCATTTTAGAAATCGGCGCGGTCAAGGTGCAGCAGGGGGGAATTACCGATGTATTCCACCGCATGGTAAATCCCAGGATGGCTTTGCCGGAAGGGATTGTGGCGCTGACCGGCATTACCGACGAGATGGCGCGCAGCGGGGATGATTGTGGGCAGGCGGTAAAGGAATTCCTGCAATTTGCAGAAGGGCTCCCCTTGGCAGGGCATAACTTAATCTACGATTACCGTTTTCTAAAACAGTCTGCGGTGAACCTGGGGATTTTGCTGGAAAAAGAGGGGATTGACACGCTTAAGCTGGCGCGCAGGCTGCTGCCCGATATGGAGAAGAAAACATTGGACTATCTTTGTGAAACCCTGCATATTGTGAGAGCGAGGAACCACCGCGCGCTGGAGGACGCCAGGGCAACTGCGGAATTGCTCGCATATCTCTGGGAGCGGTTCCAGGGCACGGATGCGGATGCATTTTTAGCAAAGCCGCTGCAATATAAACCCAAAAAACAGCAGCCGGCAAGCGCGGCGCAAAAAAGGCGCTTGAAAGAATTGCTGGAATATCATAAAATTAAACTTGACCGGGAGATAGACAGCCTGACGCGAAGCGAGGCATCCCGGATTACGGATAAGGTTATCTTTGCATATGGGAAGGCAGGCGTATGAAAAAGCGGGCATATAAGAGCCTGTGCATTGGCAAAAGGCATGGCAGCTTTGTGTTTAAGCAAGGTGGCTGCCTAGCATGGCAACGCTGTGTTTAAGCAAGGTGGCTGCCTAGCATGGCAACGCTGTGTTTAAGCAAGGTGGCTGCCTAGCATGGCAATCCTGTGTTTAAGCAAGGTGGCTGTCCAGCATGGCAAGGATAGGCTCGCGCATCAGTGAATTGAGCGAGGCTGCGGAGGTTTTTAAATTCTGTATTTCAGCAATATTGCCGCTTGCTGCATAGAGTTCCGCCAGCAGTGTCCAGCTCGCTTTGATGTCGCTGCCGATGGAGGCGGCAAAAGCAAGCACACAGATGGCTTCCTGGTCGTAGGAAAGCTCATGGAGGCGTTTCCCCCAGGTATTGAGCGTGCGGGCCAAAAGCGTGAAGTTCTGGTCGCATTGCGTCAGGAACGGCAGGTTGGCGGGACCGTACATCATTTTGAGGTCTGTATTGCTCAGCCCGGTAAGGTTTAAGATTTTCTTGTCCTTCAGGGCGAGGATTTGGGCTTCGCATTCCTTGAGCAGGTCGTCGTCGAACAGGGCAAACGGAAGGGAGACGCCAGAGAAACCTATGTAACCCAGCCCGGAAATATCCTGTTTGCGCGTATTGTTGGCGTCATTTTCCCGTTTCCAGAAACGATTCTCTGCATCCTGGTTCTGGCGGTTGGCTTTGAAACGCTTGTAAGAGACGACTACAATGAAAATAAGCGTCCATCCGATAAAAATATAGTAAGATTTATGGAACATCATGGAATTCTGGCTCCTTTCGCAGTAACTGAAATGTTTGCTGCCCGTTCGCTTTTGGTGTTTCCTATAGCGGCGGATGGGCTGCAATACCCAAAAATGGAGGTGATACTTATGTTGAATTTTAATAATCCTAAGACCAAGAAAACCTTTGCGGCAATCATCGCGCTGATTTTGGTTGTATCTATGGCGCTTTCGTTATTGCTCTCCGCATTTGTATAAAGGAGGTGCAGTAACCTGCGCCTGTTCATAATATACAGAAAGAATCGGGTTATGTCAACGAAATTCGTGCTTTGTGTATCTTGAAAAATTGTGTTTTTGTGTTAGAATAAGGAAGGTAAAGTGTCAACGAAGCAAGATAGTAGGAGAATAGCTTATGAAGAAGTGGAGAAAATACGTGCCGTTTGTAGGGGTATTTTTAATTCTTGCAGCGGCAGCAATTATCATGGTTCCGGCAAATGCGAAGACGGATGGGACATCTACCATTCCGGAGCGCGTCTATTTTGGGGAAGTTGCTGTGGGAGGGATGACACAAGAAGAAGCCACAGCGGCAGTGCAGGAGTACTTAAACGGGCTGCAGGATAAGACGGTGACCCTGAAAGCAGGGGCGAACAGCGTGGATGTGCCAGTTTCCCAGATTGGCTTGTCCTGGTCCAACCCTGAGATTGTCGAGGAGGCGGTAGGGCTTGGCAAAAGCGGTAACCTGATTGTCCGTTACAAGGCAATGAAAGATTTAGAGAATGAGGATAAGGTGTATGAGCTGGCCTATCAGGCTGACAGCGGTAAAATCAGCCAGATGTTAGAGGAGCGTGCGCCGGAATTGAACACAGAGGCGAAGGACGGCGGCCTTACCCGGGAGAACGGAGGGTTTACAGTGGTTCCCGGAAGCCAGGGCGTGAGCGTCAATGTGGAGGAATCAACGAAAATCCTTGAAGAGTATTTTAATAAAGAGTGGAAGGGCGAAGCGGCTTCCATTGAGATTGCGGCAGATGTAGTGGAGCCTAGGGGATCAGAGGCGGAGCTTTCCAAGGTAAAGGATTTGCTAGGTGGGTTCCATACTTCTTACGGGAGTTCCAGCGCCGGGCGTGCGAAGAATGTACAGAACGGAGCGGCTAAGATCAATGGCTCAGTCGTTTACCCAGGAGACACATTTTCCGTTTATGAGGCGGTAAGCCCCTTTGACGCGGAGAATGGCTATGAGCTTGCCGGCTCCTATGAGAACGGCACTACGGTGGAGACTTACGGCGGAGGGATCTGCCAGGTTTCAACGACTTTATATAATGCGGTAATCCGTGCAGAGCTGGAAATCGCGGAACGCTCTAACCATTCTATGATTGTGGGTTATGTGGACCCTTCGGCGGATGCGGCGATTGCAGGGACATATAAGGATTTGAAGTTTGTAAATAATACGGACGCACCGATTTATATTGAGGGCTATACCCAGGATATGGTGATTTACTTTAACGTGTTTGGGCAGGAGACAAGGCCTTCTGACCGTGAGGTTATTTTTGAGAGCGAGACCCTGAGCAAGACAGAACCCGGCGTCCAATACCAGGCGTCAGGAGGGCATCCTATTGGTTATATGAGCCAGAAACAGTCTTCCCATGTAGGTTATACGGCGCAGTTGTGGAAGATTGTGAAGGTTGGCGGCGTGGAACAGAGCCGTGAGGTGTTTAACAAGAGCACGTACAAGGCTTCCCCCAGGATTGTCGTGGTGGGCACTGCCTCGGCGAACCCAGAGGCAGTGGCGGCGATGAATGCGGCGGTTGCCAGCCAGAACCAGGGGACGATCCAAGCGGCTGCGGCCCAGTGGAACGACGCGGCGCAGCAGGCGGCAGCGGAGCAGGCGGCAGCGGAGCAGGCGGCATTAGAGCAGCAGCAACAACAGCAGGAACAGCAGCAGGAACAGCCTGGTGAAGACAAGCCGCAAGAGGAAAAGCCGAAAAAAGACAAAGACGATGAGAAAGACAAAGATAAAGATAAAGACAAAGACGATGACAAGAACGACGATGATGATTCCGAGGAATAGGATGTAGTAAATAAGGCTGTTTCAATTTGAGAAACAGCCTTAGCTTTTATCAGGAGATTTGTGCAGTATGAAAGAAGGGAAAGTGCCGGAGAACGTGCTAAAGCGTTCCGTATTCAGACAAATACATACAAGGCGCAGCGAGGTCCTTTTGGGGGCGGGAGTTGGGGAGGACTGCGCAGCAATTAAATTAAAAGAGGATGAAATTTTTGTAGTTTCCACAGACCCTATTACCGGTACAGCTACAGACATCGGGAAACTTGCCGTCCATGTCACGATGAACGACCTTGCCAGCGCTGGCGCTATGCCAATTGGCGTCATGCTGACCATCTTACTCCCGGAACATACGCAGGAGATGGAATTAAAAAACATGATGCAGCAGATAGAGCATGTCTGCGCCGGGATAGACGTACAGATTATGGGTGGCCATACGGAGGTGACGAAAGCAGTCAACCAGCCCATTATCAATGTCTGTGGGGTTGGGAAAGCAAAAGCAGGGGCATTAGTCACGACTGCTGGCGCAAGGCCTGGGGATGATATCATTGCCACCAAATGGGTCGGATTAGAGGGGACCTCGATTATTGCCAAGGAGAAAGAAGCTGAGCTGCTGGCACGTTATCCGTTGGAGCTTGTGAAGACAGCGCAGGGGTTTGACCAATATTTGTCGGTATTGCCTGAGGCGAGGATCGCCGTCCGGTCCGGCGTTGGCGCCATGCATGACGTGACCGAGGGAGGCATTTTTGGCGCGCTTTGGGAACTGGCTGAGAGTTCTGGCGTTGGGCTGGAAATTGATTTGAAGAAAATACCGATTAAGCAGGAAACAATTGAGGTGTGCGAGCTTTTCCATGTCAATCCCTATGAGCTGGTTTCCAGCGGCTGCATGTTGATGGCGTCGCAAGATGGGAATACGCTGGTACGCGGACTGGCGCGGGAGGGCATCCACTCCGCTGTCATAGGAAAGGCGACAGCGGGTAACGACCGCGTTTTGCAAAATGAAGAGGAGAGGCGTTTTTTGGAGCCTCCGAAAACGGATGAGTTGTATAAGGTAATATAAGGTTAAATATGGAGGAAACAGCGATATGGATTTAAGGGAGAAAATTTTAACATATATAGAGAAGAACAGCCGCGTGGATTTAGGGGATCTGGCGGTTATGCTGGGCGTGCAGGAAGCGGTAGTGGCAAATGAGATGGCCGCGATGGAGCAGGAGCATATTATCTGCGGCTACCATACGCTGGTCGACTGGGAGAAGACCAGCATAGAGAAGGTGAACGCGTTGATTGAGGTGCGGGTCACGCCGCAGCGCGGCAGAGGCTTTGACAGTGTAGCGGAGCGGGTATATAATTACCCGGAGGTCAACGCGGTCTATTTGATTTCCGGCGGCTACGACCTGCTGGTGACGTTAGAGGGAAAGACGCTGCGCGAGGTGGCGCAGTTTGTGTCGGATAAGCTCTCCACGCTTGATTCCGTGCTGAGCACAAAGACGAATTTTATCTTGAAAAAGTATAAAGACCACGGCACCGTGATTGCCAAACCACAGGATGATGAAAGGATGCTGGTGAGCTTATGAGGAATCCATTGTCAGAACGCATCGTAGAGATACCGTTTTCGGGAATCCGCAAATTTTTTGACATTGCGGCTGAGATGAAGGACGTTATTTCGCTGGGCGTGGGCGAGCCTGATTTTGACACGCCCTGGCATATCCGGGACGAGGGCATTTATTCCCTGGAAAAGGGGAGGACTGCGTATACATCCAATGCAGGCTTAAAAGAATTAAAAATAGAGATAGCTAGGTATCTGGAACGAAGGTTTGAGGTATCCTATGATTATGACAAAGAAATGATGGTTACTGTGGGCGGCAGCGAGGCAATTGACATGGCGCTGCGCGCCATGCTTGATGCGGGAGACGAAGTGCTGATTCCCCAGCCAAGCTATGTGTCCTACGTGCCGTGTACGGTTCTGGCAAATGGGCGCCCGGTGGTTATCAACCTTAAAGAGGAGAATGATTTCCGGCTGACGGCACAGGAATTGGAAGAAGCGATTACGCCAAGGACGAAAATCCTTGTGCTGCCGTTTCCCAACAACCCTACTGGCGCCATTATGGAGCGCAAGGATTTGGAGGCGATTGCCCAAGTTGTCATAGAGCATGATTTGTATGTAATCAGTGATGAAATTTATGCGGAGCTTACATATCTCGACGACCATGTGACGATTGCTTCGCTGCCGGGGATGCGGGAGAGGACCGTGTTGATTAATGGGTTTTCTAAGGCGTATTCCATGACAGGCTGGCGTCTCGGCTATGCCTGCGCCCCAGAGGTGATTTTGGAGCAGATGCTCAAAATCCACCAGTATGCGATTATGTGCGCCCCCACCACCAGCCAATACGCGGCAGTGGAGGCGGTGCGCAACGGTGACGCGGACGTGAGGGATATGCGCGAGGAGTACAATGGCAGGAGGCGTTACCTTGTGAAGCGCCTGCGGGATATGGGGCTGCCCTGCTTTGAGCCTTATGGGGCTTTCTATGCGTTTCCCTGCATTAAGAAATTTAACATGAGCTCCGATGAATTTGCCACCAGGATGCTGCAGGAAGAAAAAGTGGTAGTTGTGCCGGGCACGGCTTTTGGGGATTGCGGGGAAGGGTTTTTGCGGATTTCTTACGCATATTCCCTGCATAAGCTAAAGGAGGCGTTGGACCGCATGGAAGGTTTTGTGCAAAAGCTATAACGGTTTATATTAGAAAAAGGGTTCGTGGAAAAGCTGTAACGATTAAAGAATAGGAGCAAGGCGGATGGCAGGGTTTCATATTGTGCTTTTTGAGCCGGAGATTCCGGCAAATACGGGGAATATTGGGCGTACCTGTGTGGCGACAGGGACAAGGCTCCATCTCATCGAGCCGTTGGGCTTCCAGTTGAATGAGAAAGCGATAAAGCGCGCCGGCATGGATTATTGGCAGGAGCTTGATGTGGCGCGTTACATTAATTGGGAAGATTTCCTGCGGAAAAACCCAGGGGCGAAAATTTATATGGCGACGACCAAGGCGCGCCATGTCTATACGGAGGTCAGTTATGAGCCAGGCTGTTACCTGATGTTTGGCAAGGAGAGCGGAGGAATCCCAGAAGAAATATTAAAGGAATATCCGGAGCGCTGCGTGCGTATCCCGATGATTGGCGAGACGCGTTCTTTGAACCTTTCCAATTCCGTGGCGATTTTGCTTTATGAGGCGCTGCGGCAGAACCAGTTTGAACACATGAGGCTAAAGGGAGAGCTGCACCGTTTGAGCTGGGATGAGGACTGATGGCATGAATTTTATTGAAGCAAGGAAATTAGTACATGAATATATCAGGCGCGATGAAGATGACAACGTGGAAAGCATCCTGACAGCATTGGACGGTGTGGACCTGGATGTAAAAGAAGGGGAGTTTGTGGCAATACTCGGGCATAATGGCTCCGGGAAGTCAACGCTTGCCAAGCATCTGAATGTGCTGCTAAAGGCCAGCAGCGGGACGTTGTGGGTCAATGGCAAGGACACAAAGGACGAAAGCAGCCTCTGGGATATCCGCCAAAGCGCAGGGATGGTATTTCAGAACCCGGACAACCAGATTATAGCCAGCGTAGTGGAAGAGGATGTTGCGTTTGGGCCTGAAAATATCGGGGTTCCGACCTCTGAAATTTGGAAACGCGTGGAAAGGAGCCTGAAATCTGTGGGCATGATCCAGTACCGTGAGCATTCACCCAATAGGCTCAGCGGCGGCCAGAAGCAGAGGGTCGCCATTGCCGGGGTGATGGCGATGGAGCCTAAATGCATTGTGCTGGACGAGCCTACGGCGATGCTTGACCCCAATGGGCGCCGGGAGGTGCTTGACGCAGTCGGGCAGTTAAATAAGGAAAAAGGCGTGACAATTATCCTGATTACGCATTATATGGAAGAAGTCATCCGTGCGGACCGCGTATATGTGATGGATAATGGCAAGGTTGTGATGCATGGGACGCCCCGGGCAATTTTTTCCCAGGTGGACGCCTTGAAATCTTACCGCCTGGATGTGCCGCAGATTACGCTTTTGGCGTATGAGCTGAGGAAAGCAGGCGTGCCGGTCCCGGAGGGGATACTTACCAGGCAGGAGTTGGTGGAGGCGTTATGTCGATTATTTTAGATAAGGTAAATTATGTATACAGTGAAAAAACGGCATATGAAATCCAGGCGCTTAAGAATATCAACCTAAAGATTGACGATGGGGAATTTATCGGCGTAATTGGGCATACCGGCTCTGGGAAGTCGACGCTTATCCAGCACCTGAATGGGCTGATAAAGGCAAGCTCTGGCGGGATTTACTATAATGGGCAGGATATCTATGACAGCGATTATAAATTAAAGGAGCTTAGGGGCAAGGTGGGGCTGGTGTTTCAGTACCCGGAGCATCAATTGTTTGAGGCTACGGTTTTTGCGGACGTGTGTTTTGGTCCCCGTAACCGGGGGTTTTCCAGGAAGGATTCGGAATTGAAAGCATTCGCGGCATTGCGCAGCGTCGGGCTTTCTGAGGATTTCTGGTATCGTTCGCCTTTTGAGCTAAGCGGAGGGCAGAAGCGGCGCGCAGCGATTGCCGGGGTCCTTGCCATGGAGCCGGAAGCGCTGGTATTGGATGAGCCAACGGCGGGGCTGGACCCAAAGGGGCGGGATGAAATCCTCGACCTGGTGGCAAAGCTGCACCGTGAGCGGCAGATGACCGTTATTTTGGTATCGCACAGTATGGAAGATGTGGCAAAATATGTGCAGCGGCTTATCGTCATGAACCGCGGCAGCATCCTGTATGACGGCACGCCGGGAGAGGTGTTTGCCCATTACCGGGAGCTGGAAGAAGTGGGGCTTGCCGCGCCGCAGGTAACATATTTAATGCATGAGCTGCGTAAGCGGGGGATTCCGGCGGCTGGGACCGCCACGACTTTAGATGAGGCAAAGCAGTCCATTTTGCAGGCATTTTCGGCAAAGCATGGCAGCGTTCAAAGATAAGCAATGGTAAAGTGGGAAATGACATGTTAAGAGATATTACGATTGGACAATATTACCCGGCGGATTCCGTTATCCACAAACTGGACCCCAGGACGAAACTGATGGCGACAATGGTTTATATTCTGTCATTGTTTCTTTTTCGCAGCCTGGCAGGGTTCGCGGCAGTCACTTTAGGGCTTTTTCTGGTGATCCTGCTGTCTAAGGTGCCGTTTGGCTATATGGTGAAAGGTTTAAAGGCAATAGTGGTTATCTTGCTGATAACCGTGATTTTTAACTTGTTCCTGACGCCGGGGGAGCCTCTTATATCCTTCTGGAAATTAAGGATTACCGAGGAAGGGCTTAAAAATGCGGGGTTTATGGCGGTGCGCCTGATTTACCTGATCCTGGGCAGTTCCATATTGACGTTGACGACCACGCCTAACCAGCTTACCGATGGCTTGGAGAAATCCTTAAGGCCGCTGAATAAAATCCATGTGCCGGTGCATGAGATTGCCATGATGATGTCCATTGCGCTGCGGTTTATCCCAATCCTTATTGAGGAGACGGACAAAATTATGAAAGCGCAGCTTGCCAGGGGGGCGGATTTTGAAAGCGGGAACTTGGTGAAGAAAGCCAAGGCCATGGTGCCGTTGCTGGTGCCGTTGTTTATATCAGCGTTTCGCCGCGCCAATGACCTTGCTTTGGCGATGGAGGCACGCTGTTACCATGGCGGCGATGGGAGGACGAAGATGAAGCCTCTTAAATATAAAGGCATTGATGGGATTGCGTACCTGCTGGTTGGCGGGTATTTTGCAGCGGTGATCCTGCTGCGGAGGTTCTTATAATGTCCGTCTGGTGAAAAGAGTTTGGGAAAGGTTAGGGGCTATTTTGAACAGCTCCTTAGCGGTGGTTTATGGTGGGACAAGCTGTGAGGCAAAATAAGAGGATTAAGCTGGTAGTGGCGTACGATGGCACAGCCTACTGCGGCTGGCAGGTCCAGCCCAGCGGGATTACCATAGAGGAAGTGCTAAACCGGGAATTATCGAAGCTTTTGGGCGAGGAAATCCAGGTAATCGGCGCAAGCCGCACGGATTCAGGGGTGCATTCCCTGGGAAACGTGGCAGTGTTTGACACGAGGACGCGTATTCCTCCGGGGAAGCTCTGCTATGCGTTGAACCAAAGGCTGCCGGAGGATATTGTCGTGCAAAGCTCCTGCGAGGTGGCGGGCGATTTCCATCCCCGGCGCTGTTACAGTGAGAAAACGTATGAGTACCGCATCTTAAACCGGCAAATCCCTTTGCCGACCTTGCGTAAATATACATATTTCTACTATCGGAGCCTCGATGTGGCAAAGATGCAGCAGGCGGCTTCTTTTTTTTTGGGGGAACATGATTTCAAAAGTTTCTGTTCGGTGAAAACTACAGTCGAGGACACGGTGCGCACAGTCCTCTCCTGTACGGTGGAACGGACAAAGGATGACGTGGTTGTGATCTGCGTCACCGGGACGGGGTTCCTTTACAATATGGTGCGGATAATGGCAGGAACCTTGATACAGGTCGGAATCGGTGAATTGGAGCCAGATGATATAGCAAAAATTCTGGCGAAGCGGGAGCGCAGCGCGGCAGGGCCTACGGCTCCCGCACATGGGCTGACTATGATAGGCATTGCGTATGGGCAGCCGTTTTGAAGGCTGAACTGTCACGTTTGAGGAAATGAAAACAACACGGAAATCAATTTTTGGGGAACAAAGCGGACAAGGCCTTTCCTATAAGGATTAGGGTGTCAAAAGGTTCATTTTCATTGCAGAGCAAATTCAGACCTTTTGACACCCTAACCCTATAAGATAAAAAATAATTGTTGACAGAGCGAAGAACTTATAATAGAATGTAAAAGTATGGCGAGTGGAGAACAAGCCAGCCCCGAGAAGCGTTTTTGCTTTGAGGTATAAGGAAAAATGTAAATGGTGTGAAAATGATAGAACGGATGGAATCTGGGGCATTATAGGACGGCATGCGGATATCAGAGTAACATCGTAAAATTCAAGGAGGTAACATTCAATGAAAACTTTTATAGCCAACCCGGCGACGATCGAAAGAAAATGGTATGTAGTTGATGCAGAAGGAAAGACTTTAGGTCGTTTGGCATCCGAGATTGCAAAAGTGTTGAGAGGGAAGAATAAGCCTGTCTTTACACCACATTTGGATATGGGTGATTATGTAATTGTTGTCAATGCCGCTAAGGTAAAAGTAACCGGCAAGAAGCTGAGCCAGAAGATTTACTACCATCACTCCGGATATGTAGGTGGGATGAAAGAGACTACGTTAAAAGAGATGTTAGCAAAGAAACCGGAAAGGGTTATCGAGCTTGCTGTTAAGGGTATGCTCCCCAAAGGGCCTTTGGGACGGCAGATGTATAAGAAATTATTTGTCTATGCAGGACCGGAACACAAACATGCAGCTCAGAAACCAGAAGTTTTAACATTTTAATCAGGAGGTAGAAAAAGATGGCTAGTGCAAGATATTATGGAACAGGAAGAAGAAAAAAATCAGTTGCCAGAGTATATCTGATGCCCGGGACAGGCAAGATTACAATTAATAAAAGAGATATTGATGATTATTTAGGGATGGAGACGTTGAAGGTTATTGTCCGTCAGCCTTTAGCGGCAACAGACACAGTTGATAAATTTGACGTGTTAGTGAATGTGCGCGGCGGTGGGTTTACCGGCCAGGCAGGGGCAATCCGCCATGGCATCGCAAGGGCATTGCTGCAGGCTGACCCGGATTACAGGCCGACACTGAAAGCGGCGGGATTCCTGACGCGTGACCCGAGAATGAAGGAGAGGAAGAAGTACGGCCTCAAAGCCGCACGTCGCGCTCCGCAGTTCTCCAAGAGATAATTTTACTACAATTTCAAAAAGCCTTAAAAACTCTCGGAAGTCCAGTATTTCCGGGGGTTTTCTTTATTTTATAAGCGTTCAATAATTTTCATGAAATGCCATAAATTTCACCATATAGCACCACTACAACACCAGTACAGCACCATTTACATATAGTTTTTGTGTTGTGCCTTGCGTAAGACTTTTGTATAATGCGGTTATCAAAGAAAAGGTGAAAAGGACAGGATAAAGAAAATATGTTGTGAAATAGGGGCAAGTGTCAATGAGTACCTCTATATGCTTGTCTGTAATGACCTTGCGGACGGTACAAGCAGGATGGCAGAAAAGAAGCAGGGTTTTAATGCGGGACAGGAGCGGATGCTTGAAAAATGGCAAGTACCAAGAAAATATTATGAAATGATAGAAATATGAAACCAGATAAAGACAAAACTCAAAAATATATTCAACCTTACTTGCCGAAAGAAGATGTCTTTTTTAAAATATTTTTTTCGAAGTGTCTATAACTGACCTATTATTGAACCAATAATGAACTTTTATAAATTTTTTTTCATGAGATAATTTCAATATCAATAAGGAAAGGCGGTAAAAGATGATGAAAAAACAAGAAAATTTAGCGACTGAACTTCTTCGCACAGCTTTGAAAAAGCAAAGATTTTTATCTATGGCGTTCTTAGTATCCCTGATAGTAAATGTTCTGTTAATTGTAAAAATTTTTATTAAAAAAATGATGTGAAAGCCATTAGCTAAGAGAAACCGTTATCCAAAATGAGGGTAGCGGTTTTTTTGGAATGAATAAAGGGCATCTGCATTATACAGACATCCTTTGATACGGTTTATATAACGGTTATTCCTTATGCTTAGGGTATTGTGCCAGACAGCAAGGAATAATCCTTTAAATGCCCTAAAATGATATTTTGGACAAATTCAAGAATGGCAAAAGTATCATAAAAGAAATTATGTTCGTCCAGTGCATTATAGAGCCACAGAGGGCGGCAGTCTATTACTTTCCTATCGTAAGAATATATAATGTGTTATCCACAACACTTACTTCGTAAAACCTGGTGCAAGATACGAATTCAAGACCCATCTAACTAATCATTATTTAGATATAAGGTGTGGTAAAAACCTCCGTTAGGTAGTCAAAGCCACAGGTATGAAAATACAAATCCACATCACATATTTTTATCATACAAATGTACAACACCGTAATCAACCACGGATTAAAGGATTGATGGAAAGGAGAAGGTATATCTGTAAGTGGCTGTTGATCGAAACTCGATAAGGATAAATTTTTATGATTCAAAAAAGAAATGTATGTTGCAATTAAAATTTGCATATGCTATAATGCCATTAGGCAAAAGTAATGATGAGTCCATTTGGACAAAAGAACGAATCCCCCGACCGTAATGGCGTACAGTCGAGGGATTCTTCTTTTCTTTTTATAGTGGCAAAGCACCCACAAGGCTATTTGTTGCCCTTATCATGCCTGTCTAGCCATTTGCTGATGAGGTGGCAAACCACACCTGCTGCGACAGTCACTAGAAAAGTAATGATGATTTCCATTTGAACACCCCCTCCCATTGTCGGGTGTAGCTTGGACAACATAGGAATTATAACATATCAATTTCTATTCTTCTATCTTTTTCTTAAAAGATAGAAGATAAGGATTGTGGCTGACACAATCCGATGCTCGCTATTACTGTGGACTATCACAGCATATACTGTTGCAAGGCAATTGCCCTGTGTAGCAGTATTCTTAATTTTTGTCTTTACATTCCGAATAAACTTATCTTTATATTTTCTCCTTATCTGGTTTCATACTTAGATGAGTCAATTACAATATACCAGGTTTGTTATGAATAAGGACATACTTATAAACAATCTGCCTGCGAATTATGGCAAATATGGCGTTACCAGAATTGAGTTAGAACCGATTATAGATGATGGCATACAGAACTATGGTTTGTCATTAGAGGCTATCTACAGCGGTATGAGAATGAGCCTTGC
>CATLBW010000006.1 GCA_949879775.1 uncultured Lachnospiraceae bacterium | reverse complement strand
TCCGTTTGTGGGAAAGATGCTCGGATTGTCAACGGATATGAGTAATAAGTGGGTTTCCGAAAGCGCTGCATCATGGCTGAAAAAGATGACAGGCGGAGATACGGTTTTGGCAGAAAAAAAGCACGGTGACGGATTCAGTTACGTCAGCAAATGCAGATTTATCCTTGCTTCCAATTATTATCCGAATTTTGCTGACAAGGCACTGGAGGATAGGATGCTGGTAATTCCGTTGCCAACGTCGCTTCAGGAGGACGAGATAAATCGTAATCTGCTGGAAGACATTAAAAACGATATGCAGGCTGTTTTGCGCCAGGTAATGGATGAACTTCGGGAATTTATAATTGGCAGATATGAATTTGAAGGAATCGGAGAATTGGAGTTCTATAAGCCAAGTTATTATTCTAACGGTGAGACCCAGGCAAGTAGATTTTTTTATTCCAGATGCTATTGCGAGGAAGGTTTAAAGCTGACAAGAGATGAAATTTATACGGCATTTTGTGCTTTTTGCGCTGAAAGTGGGATGCAGGCAATTTCAAAAGAGGCTTTCGAGAAGCAGTTTAAGCCGATCACGAAAGAACATGGAATCAGGGATGACACGAATGGGAGTAATGGGAGGCGTTACAAGAATCTGGCAATATCGGATACGGACGTGCCTGACGCCTCCAGAGAGTGGAATTAAACAGTTTTTTTCAATATTTAACGGATATATTTTTTATATGTATAGGATATCTGCGGGAACTGTAATACATGGCTTACCTGTCTTGCTGTCTTGTAAGACAGGTAAAGCAAAAGATTATGAACAAGGAGGAATCATTATGGAGAGACAGGTGTACATGGCATCCGATATTCAAAAGGCATTGGGGATTGGAAAGACAAAGACATATGAGTTCTTAAATGAAGTTTATGAGCAGAAAGAGCCGCCTTTTCGTGTCATCAAGGTGGGAAATTCTGTGAGGGTGCTTAAACAGTCGTTTGACAGCTGGGTGAATGCGGCAAACAGATGACAGGAAGTATTTGGAAGGAGGTGAGCCTGATGGCAGACAGAAAAGGAGCCGTATTCTTCGAGAGGAGCAGTTGGTATCACCGGTTTAAGCTGTTTCAGGAAGACGGCACGACGAAGTATTCTAAAAAAGGCGGATTCAAGACTGCTAAAGAAGCAGAACAGAGTTACCGCAAATATGAAGCGGAATACAAAAAAGCTTACCGGGCTTACCATGCTGCTTCGATAAAGAACCTTGATTTGAAAGAGTATCTGGTTTTTTGGATGGATGAGATCTATCGTGCAAGGGTTGAAAACACGACGTATATGCTTGCCTCATATGTGTTATACGATCTGCTTTTTCCGAATATGGAACATGGCATCAGGCTGAGGCATATGAACGCGGAGTATCTGGATTCGCTTTTGGAAAAGGCTTCCAGATCCTGCGCATCGGCTGGAAATAAATGCAGGGAGCTTTTGAATGCTGCCATGAAGGATGCGGCAGCAGAAGGATTTATACACCGCAATCCGGTTCCGGATACAAAGCCTTATAAAAGGAAGAAACCGAAAATAGTCGTGCTTAGTAAAGAGAAAATGAAGCTGTTTCTTGAAAAAGCCTCAGACAGCAACTGGTATCTGGAGATTCTGCTCGGATTATTCATGGACCTTAGGAAAGGAGAGATTAGCGGGCTGAAATTCAGTGATATTGATGTTGAGAACAGGACGCTTCGGATTGAGAGGCAGGTCACATCAGATCCGTATGTGGGAAAGGGTGATTCAAAAATCGTAAAGTACAGGATGGTTGAGAAAGAGCCGAAAACCATGAACAGTTACCGGACGCTCAGAGTTCCGGAAACCATAATGGATGAAATACGAAAGAGAAAGCAGCAGAATGATTTAAAAAAGGAACAGTTTGGAGAAGGATACATGGACAATGATTATCTTTCCTGCGCTGAAAATGGGGCTTCACATTCCGCATCTGCGTTTAATAACGCTTTGACAAAACTATGCGGCAGAAATGGGCTTCCTCACCTGACAGTACACAGTCTGCGGCATATGTACGCGACCATACTGACCGAGCAGGGTGTGCCGCTGGTGAAAGTCAGCGCGCTCCTGGGACATAGTTCCGTACATACCACGTTTGAATATTATTGCGAGGTCATGGACGAGAATGAAAAAATAATAGGATTTATGAATGATGCATTCGTACCGGAAGGAGGGGATGAAGATGTTTGACATGGAACTGCGGGATTATACCAACTGGGATGTGCAGTCGGTGTTTAAAAGAAGTGACAGAAACAAATACGCCTACCGTGTCGTCCTGTATTTTAAGGACGGCACGAAGCGAAAGAAAATGTATTCCGGCTTTGCAACGAAGAAAGAAGCTGAGGATGCGAGAAAATTCACAATGGGAGAGCTTGCAAATGGGACATTTATCATAAATGATCATGTCAGGCTGAAGGATTTTCTGGAATACTGGCTTGAATATGACATCAAGAAAAGGGCGCAGAGCATCAATACCTATGATTCCTATTCCAATGTCGTCCATAACCATATTACCCCGTTCATGGGCAGTAAAAAACTGACAGAGATTAACAAGGGAGACGTTCAGAGACTGTATAAAGACCGTGCCGGATATTCCAAATCCATTGCAAGGCTGGTTAAAACGGTAATGAACGTTTCTTTGCGCTATGCCCTGTCATATAAGCTGATCAACACGAATCCGGCAGAAGGAATTGAACTGCCGAAGACAGCGGAGAGGAAACCTTATCATACGAGGAACATTGATACAACGAAAACGCTGGATATGGGTCAAATTTTGCTGCTGCTTGAGGAAAGCAGGAAAACCCCTATCCATATGCAGGTGCTGTTCAATGTGCTTATGGGGCTTCGGAGGCAGGAAATCAATGCTGTCAAGTATTCCGATATAGATTATGTAAACCGCACTCTTTCTGTGGAGCGGCAGCTTGGGAAAGAACTTGACCGTACCCCGCATGGCAAAACCAAAGGCATGACAAAATGTGAGCTTCCGCTCAAAACACCGTCCAGCAGGAGAATCCTTCCGATTCCGGATTATGTGTTTGAGGCGATTCTGGAAGAACGTAAAAAATATGAGAAGTGGAGGAGCCGCAGAAAGTCTGTCTTTCATGACGACGGCTATATCTGCTGCTCGAATTTCAGCGGGAAACCGAGAAGCAAGGATTTTCATTGGAGGCACTATAAGGAACTTCTGAAAAGGACGGGGCTGCCGGACATCCGATGGCATGACCTAAGAAGCACCTACTGTACGCTGCTCTTGAACAATGATTTTAGCCCGGAAGCTGTATCAAGGCTTATGGGACATGCCGGGGAATTGATAACAATAGATGTATATGGAGAAAATACAAATATCATTCCGGAAGAAATACCGGAGTTAATCTCATACATGGATGAGGTCATGCCGAAAAAGACGCTGCAGGGTATTGATTCGGAAACAGATGGGAAGGGTGTGTTGGATACATTGATTGACATGGAAGAATTTCTTCCTGAAAAAGCTGTGAAATCAGATGTATAGACAAAAGGATAGAAACATGAACAAATGTTTGTTTGTGCATAGACAAATGAAAAGTATTATGTTACAATAAAAGCCGTTGTATCCTAAGTTTTTCCGTTCGATTTTATCTTGTCCGCATAGTTTGGAAAACCTGGCTGAGTAACCAAAATTCGTGTAATGGATATTTTTTAAGAAATGGAATACTCAAACTGTACGAATTGCGGGCGAAATATCGAACTTTTTGATTATGGATGTTGGAGGTGATATTTGTGCAAACTGCACAAAATATCTTTAAATTGCACAGTGAATACAAGCCCACAGGCGACCAGCCTCAGGCGATCGAAGCCCTTGTAAAAGGCTTTCAGGAAGGCAACCAATTCCAGACTTTACTGGGGGTTACAGGTTCCGGAAAGACATTCACGATGGCGAACGTGATTCAGCAGCTCAACAAGCCCACTTTGGTAATAGCGCACAATAAAACCTTAGCGGCCCAACTGTACGGCGAGTTCAAGGAGTTCTTCCCCGAGAACGCAGTGGAGTATTTTGTCTCCTACTACGATTATTATCAGCCCGAGGCATACGTCCCTTCCACGGACACCTACATTGCCAAGGATTCTTCGATTAATGATGAGATTGATAAGCTTCGTCTGTCAGCTACCGCGGCTCTTGTAGAACGGCAGGATGTCGTTATCATATCCAGCGTGTCCTGCATCTATGGCCTGGGAAGCCCTATCGATTACAAGAACATGATGCTGTCTTTGCGTCCGGGCATGGAGAAGGACAGGGATGATGTGATACGCAAATTGATTGACATCCAGTATACCAGGAATGATATGGATTTTCAGAGGGGAACTTTTCGGGTTCGGGGAGATGTGGTAGAAATTTTTCCGGCAAATTTCGGGGAGACTGCATTCCGGGTAGAGTTTTTTGGGGATGAAGTGGACAGAATTACAGAGATTGATGTGTTGACGGGAGAGATTAAGAGCCAGTTAGAGCACATTGCGATATTTCCAGCCTCCCATTATGTGGTTGCCCCAGAAAAGATACGCCAGGCGGCGGCTGAGATTGAACAGGAGATGACGGAGCGCGTCAAATATTTTAAAGGCGAGGACAAGTTGTTAGAGGCGCAGCGGATTGCCGAGCGCACGAATTTTGATATTGAAATGCTCAAAGAGACTGGATTTTGCAGTGGCATTGAGAACTATTCCCGCTATTTGACAGGGTTACAGCCCGGTGAACCGCCCAACACATTGATTGATTATTTCCCGGATGAATTCTTGATTATTGTGGACGAGTCCCATATTACGATTCCGCAGGTGCGGGGTATGTATGCGGGTGACCAGTCACGTAAAACCACACTGGTTGACTACGGATTTCGCCTGCCTTCGGCAAAAGATAACCGTCCTTTGAATTTCGGCGAATTTGAAAGTAAAATAGACCAGATGCTGTTTGTGTCAGCGACCCCTAATGTCTATGAGAAGGAACATGAGCTGCTGCGGGCAGAACAGATTATCCGCCCGACCGGACTGTTAGACCCACAAGTGGAAGTGCGGCCGGTGGAAGGGCAGATTGACGACTTGATAAGTGAGGTTAATAAAGAGATTGCAGGTAAGAATAAGGTTTTGATAACTACGCTCACCAAGCGGATGGCGGAGGATTTGACGGATTATATGCGCGAGGTGGGCATCCGGGTAAAATATCTGCATTCCGATATAGACACATTAGAGCGCGCTGAGATTATTCGGGATTTGCGTCTGGATGTTTTTGACGTGCTGGTAGGAATTAACCTGCTGCGCGAGGGGTTGGACATACCAGAGATTACGTTGGTGGCTATCCTTGACGCAGATAAAGAGGGATTCTTGCGTTCGGAGACATCATTAATCCAGACAATTGGACGAGCCGCCCGTAATGCGGAAGGACATGTAATCATGTATGCGGACAACATTACAGATTCCATGCGGGTAGCGATTGACGAGACAAACCGCAGGCGCAGTAAGCAGGAAGCATACAATAAGGAGCATGGCATTACGCCCAAGACAATTCAAAAATCTGTTCGCGAGCTTATCAGCATTTCCAAGAAGGTGGCGAAAGAGGAGTACCGCTTCGAGAAAGATCCGGAATCCATGAGCAAGAAAGAACTGGAAAAGCTGATTGGCGAAATTCAAAAGAAGATGCAGGCGGCAGCGGCAGAACTCAACTTCGAGGCAGCGGCGGAGCTGCGTGACAAGATGATAGAACTCAAAAAAAATCTGAGGGATTTGGCATGAGGAGGGATTTGACCTAAGGAGGGACCAAATGACCTGAGGAGGGACCCAGCGAAGCTGGGAGGAGCCCTGAGGTCGCCTATCGGAGCCAAAGAAGTAAAGGGTAGTGGGAGGATTTGACCTGAGGGGGGACCCAGCGAAGCTGGGGGGAGTCCTGAGGTCGCATAATGGTATCGATGAAATAAAATCTGATGCCTCTTATCGGAGCCAAAGAAGTAAAAGTGACCTGATATTATAAAAAGGAGTTATTATAATTATGCCAAAAGCGGAAAGAAAATATATTAAAATACGGGGAGCGAACGAGCATAACCTAAAGAACCTTAATGTTGATATTCCGAGAAATGAATTTGTGGTATTGACAGGCTTAAGTGGCTCGGGCAAGTCCTCTCTTGCCTTTGACACCATATATGCCGAGGGGCAGCGCAGATACATGGAATCGTTGTCTTCTTATGCAAGGCAGTTCCTGGGCCAGATGGAGAAGCCGGATGTGGAGAAGATTGAGGGATTGTCCCCAGCTATTTCCATCGACCAGAAATCGACGAACCGCAACCCGCGGTCTACTGTGGGGACTGTCACGGAAATTTATGACTATTTTCGCTTGCTTTATGCCAGAATTGGCATCCCGCATTGCCCCAACTGCGGCAAGGAAATTAAGAAGCAATCCGTAGACCAGATGGTGGATCAGATTCAGTCTTTGCCGGAGGGCACAAAAATCCAGCTCTTGGCCCCGGTTGTGCGTGGGCGCAAAGGTATGCACCAGAAATTATTTGAGCAGGCCAAGCGCAGCGGTTACGTGCGCGTGCAGGTAGATGGGAATATCTATGACCTTTCGGAAGAAATTTCCCTGGACAAGAACATTAAGCACAATATTGAGATTGTGGTAGACCGTCTGGTGGTGAAGCCAGGGATCGAAAAGCGTCTCACAGATTCTGTGGAAAATGTGCTGGAACTTGCGGAAGGGTTGATGACGGTAGATGTTATTGGCGGGGAACCGATCAATTTTTCGCAAAGCTTTTCCTGCCCGGATTGCGGAATCAGCGTAGATGAGATTGAACCCAGGAGTTTTTCTTTTAATAACCCGTTTGGCGCCTGCCCAGATTGTTTTGGGCTGGGATATAAGATGGAATTTGATGTGGATTTAATGATTCCTGATAAATCATTAAGCCTTGCTGAGGGGGCGATTCAGGTCATGGGCTGGCAGTCGAGCGCCGATAAAGGCAGTTTTACCAATGCCATCCACACGGCTCTTGCCGAAGAATATAAGTTTGATTTGCAGACGCCATACGAAGAGCTTCCGGCAAAGATACAGAATGTCATAATTAATGGTACAGGCGGGAAGGAATTAAAGGTTTACTATAAGGGACAGCGCGGAGAGGGCGTCTATGATGTGGCGTTTGAAGGTCTTGTGAAAAATGTCCAGCGGCGTTACAGGGAGACAGGCTCCGACACCATGAAACAGGAATATGAACAGTTCATGCGCGTGACGCCCTGTAAGACATGCGGCGGGCAGCGCCTAAAACGTGAAGCCCTAGCCGTGACAGTTTCCGGGAAGAATATTTATGAGGTGACGTCCATGTCCATCCGTAAATTACAGGAATTTCTGGCAGGCATGGAATTGTCGAAACAGCAGCAGATGATTGGCGCCCAGGTATTGAAAGAGATCAGGGCGCGCGTGGGGTTCCTGGTGGACGTTGGGCTTGAGTACCTAACGTTGTCGCGTGCTACTGGAAGTTTGTCTGGGGGGGAGGCGCAGCGCATCCGCCTTGCGACGCAGATTGGCTCCGGGCTTGTTGGCGTCGCCTATATATTGGATGAGCCGAGTATCGGCTTGCACCAGCGGGACAATGACAAACTGCTCAATACCCTGAAAAATTTAAAAGAACTGGGGAACACCTTGATTGTGGTGGAACACGATGAAGATACGATGCTGGCGGCGGACCACATCGTAGATATTGGACCAGGCGCCGGGGAACACGGAGGGAGGTTGGTCGCACAGGGAACGGCGAAGGACATCATGCAGAACCCTGAGTCCGTGACTGGGGCCTATCTCAGCGGGAAGGTTAAAATCCCGGTGCCAACGGCAAGGAGAAAGCCGACAGGCTTTCTTAAAATAAAAGGGGCGCAGGAAAACAACCTGCAGAATATTAATGTAGAGATACCGTTAGGGGTGATGACCTGCATCACTGGCGTGTCTGGTTCTGGGAAATCCTCACTTACCAATGAGATTCTATACAAGCGTCTGGCGCGCGATTTGAACCGTGCCCGGGTGATACCTGGAAAGCATAAAAGCATTGAGGGAATGGAGCAGTTAGACAAGGTGATTGATATCGACCAGTCCCCGATTGGCAGAACGCCGCGCTCTAATCCAGCAACGTATACGGGTGTGTTCGACCAGATTCGCGATTTATTTGCAGCGACGCCGGACGCCAAGGCTAAAGGCTATGCCAAAGGGCGTTTCAGCTTCAATGTCAAAGGCGGCAGGTGCGAGGCGTGTTCCGGCGACGGTATTTTGAAGATTGAAATGCATTTCCTGCCGGATGTGTATGTGCCCTGCGAGGTTTGCGGAGGCAAGCGATATAATCGTGAGACCTTAGAAGTGAAATATAAGGGCAAGAATATATATGACGTACTGGATATGACGGTGGAGGAAGCCTTGGCATTTTTTGAGCATGTGCCCTCTATCCGCAGGAAGATTGAGACTTTGTATGATGTGGGGCTTTCTTATATCAAGCTGGGACAGCCTTCGACAACGCTGTCCGGCGGGGAAGCGCAGCGAATTAAGCTCGCTACGGAGCTTAGCCGCCGCAGCACGGGCAAGACAATTTATATCTTAGATGAGCCGACAACGGGGCTGCATTTTGCCGATGTGCATAAATTGACAGAAATTTTGCAGCGCCTTGCGGAGGGTGGCAATACGGTTGTGGTAATCGAGCATAACCTTGACGTTATCAAGACCGCAGATTATATCATTGATATGGGGCCGGAAGGGGGAGACGGCGGCGGCAAGGTGATTGCCAAGGGTACGCCGGAAGAGGTAGCGAAGGTGGAAGGGTCTTATACCGGGCAATATGTAAAAAAATACCTTTCCAAATAGCGTAAGGTTTCCTAGGGCATGTTTGAAAAATCCCCCAATTTAGGATTAGCATCTGGAAATCCTCGGCAAACCTGTTATAATATGCTATAAAGATCCGGAAGGCTTAACCGGGGAAGAAGTATGGAAAGGGAATTTAGGATATGAAAAAGAAACGGACGATAAAGCAGACAATTGAATTTTATGTAATGTCGGTTGCCATTTTGCTGGGGGCGCTTCTTACGATTATCATGATAATCAGCAGTTTTATTTCAACAGACAAAATTCTGCTGGAGGACCTGCAGTTGATTGCTAAGACGTCATCGCAGAATGTAGGAGCCAACCTGCATCTGCTGACAGACCGCATGGCCAACCTGTCGCTGGAACAGGCCTTAACGGAGGAAGGAAGCTCTGTCCAGGAGAAGCAGGAGGTTTTAGACGAGCGGGAGACCCGCATTGAGTTTGTGTGGCTTGGGGGTTATGACCTGTCAGGCAAGAAGCTGTATGGGGATGAAGGAGCACCCGAAAGCATTGCGGATAAGAAGTATTATGCTTACCTTCAGCAGACCGGGAACATTGTCATAGATGAACCTTATTATGAAAACGATATCTGGCAGTTGTGCGTTGCCATCCCCCTGCACAGGGGGGAAGAGACGGTTTCCTATCTGGTGGGCAGCTATAAGTACGATTTGCTCTATGATGTGCTGGCAAATATCCATATAGGGGTGACAGGGAGTTCTTACATAATCAACGAAGAGGGTACGATCGTTGCTGACAAAGATTTGGATAATATGCAGGACCGCGAGAACATCTTTGAGCTTTACAATGCAAAGAGGAATAAAAAAATTTTTGATAACATGGTTAGCTTCCAGACGGGTTCAGAGTCCACGTACCTGCATGGGGTAAGCCACTATATGGCTTATGCGCCGGTGCCAGGGACGAACTGGACGTTGGTTATAGACGCGCCGCGCAGGGAGTTTCAGGCTACGTTGTTTGTCTCTGTGTTTGTCTGCATTATCCTTGCTGTGCTGCTTTTGATTGCAGCGCGGTATGTGATTGTCCGGATGGCGGACAGCATTTCAGCTTCACTTTCCCTTGCTACGGGGAGGCTGACCTCTTTGTCAGAAGGGAACCTCAAGGAAGAGGTTGTGCTTGCCAAGACAAATGAGGAGGCGCAGATCCTTACAGGGGCGCTTGCCAAGACGATTGCCAGCATGGACCATTATATTAACGATATTAAGACTTCTTTGGGGTATCTTTCAAAAGGGGATTACTCTAAGGAAGTGCCGGATTCTTTTAGCGGGGATTTCGTTGCCATCAGGGAAGCGCTGGATTCTATTACAGTGTCCCTGAATGAGATGATGCGCAGGATTAACAGGTCCTCCATGGCGGTCAATGAGAATTCTTCCCAGGTTTCCAGTTATGCTAAACGGCTGTATGACGGTTCCGTGGAACAGGAAGTCGCATTGGAACGTTTGATTGCCAGCATACAGCAGATTACGGGGCAGATTGGGCACATTACGGAAAATGCCAGCCAAGTGAAGCAGTGCGCAGGCGGTGCACAGGACAAGGTGGACCAGGGGCAGGAGCAGATGGATGGCATGTTGGAGACTATGCACGATATTTATGAAAATATGCAGGAAATCATGAAAATCAGCCAATTGATTGAAGAGATTTCTTCCCAGACCAGCCTGCTTGCCTTGAATGCTTCCATTGAAGCGGCGCGTGCCGGGGAATCCGGAAAAGGATTTGCGGTAGTGGCGCAGCAGATTGGCGTTTTGTCAGACCAGACGGCCGACGCCCTGAAACAGACTGGGGCAATTATCGGGCAGGCAAATATTTCTATAGAAAAGGGGCTTAAAATGGCGGACGCCACAGCGGAATCCTTCCGGGAAATTTATCAGGCGACGGAGAAATTTACAGGGATTTCCCACAGTATGGCGGAAGTGGTGGAACAGCAGAGGGAGGCCGTTACCATGGTGACAGGAGAAGCGGATAAAGTGCTTGAGATTGCCAATACCAACCGCCAGCTTGCGCAGGAAACAGACGAGACGGCTTCACAGTCTCTGACCCAGGCGGAGGAATTGGGCGAAGTGGTAGCAGCAGTGAAACTGAAAGGAGGCGCTTTGGAATGAGAATGAAAGGAAAACAGCGTTTTCAAAGCGGCAGCAAAAAGCCATGCAAAAGCAGAGGCGGGGCAAGGATAAAAGGAATGGCAGCGCTTCTTGCCGCCTGTATGTTTTTGGCAGGGTGCGGGAATAAAATGAAAGACGGGTATTATACAGCTCAGATGGCTGAGTTTTCGCATGGATGGAAAGAGTATATCTGCATACAGGTCAAGGATGACACGATTGTGTCAGCGGAGTTTAACGCTAAGGACTGCAGCGGGTTTATCAAGGCGTGGGACAATGAGTATATGCGCAATATGGGGACTGTCTGTGGCAGCTATCCCAACGAATATAGCCGGGAGTATGTCAGGCAGCTCATTGAGGGGCAGAAGGATACGCAGTTAGATTCCATAACCGGGGCGACCCATTCCGCGGATAATTTTAAAAAATTAATTCCTGCTGTCATAGAGCAGGCGAGGAAGGGGGATTCTGCTGTCGTGCAGGTAAAGTAACATACTTTCACGCGTTATTGTGGCAAGGGTTATCCCTATCTATATATCTGGCATTAAATAATTGCCAGATATATAGCCCTCCGGGGGATGCGCGCTCGCACGAAGATGTAGATGCCGCAAAGCAGCCGTGCTCGGCGCAGATGGCGCTGATTAAGCGCCATCTATATATTAAGCTAAAAAACGGTGCGGACATGTCCGCACAGTATAGGATTCGGGGAGTACCTCCCGGATTCCTGGGAATCCGGGAAGCATGAGTTATGAAAAATTATATTAGCTTGTTAGCTAGTACAGGTACTAGTATAACCCGAGATTGTGACTACTATGTGAAAAATTAAAAAATATTTTCAAAAGAATATAAAAATTATATAAACTTCCCTAAGGCTTTCCATGTAAAAGGTTAATTATGGAAGTTTTTTGCTTATTTTGAAAAAAATACTTTGAAAATTACTTCTGATTGTATATAATGTAAATATGTATGGAAAAATAAAGTTATTACGTTCAGCAGCCAGATAGAGAAACGAAAGGGGACATATAGCATGTCGACAGATATTGGAATCGATTTAGGAACAGCAAGCATCCTCGTATATATAAAAGGAAAAGGCGTTGTCTTAAAAGAGCCTTCTGTAGTGGCTTTTGACAGGGACACGAATAAAATAAAAGCTATTGGCGAAGAGGCCAGGCTGATGCTGGGAAGGACGCCTGGCAATATTGTTGCGGTAAGGCCTTTGCGCCAGGGGGTTATTTCTGACTACACAGTGACCGAAAAAATGTTAAGGTACTTTATTCAGAAAGCGCTTGGCAAGAAGAGTTTCCGTAAGCCCAGAATCAGCGTGTGCGTGCCCAGCGGCGTAACGGAAGTGGAGAAGAAAGCAGTTGAGGACGCCACTTATCAGGCAGGCGCGCGGGAGGTGTCTATTATAGAAGAGCCAATCGCGGCGGCTATCGGCGCGGGCGTGGACATTGCAAAGCCCTGCGGCAACATGATCGTGGACATTGGCGGCGGGACGGCGGATATCGCGGTGATTTCCCTGGGCGGTACAGTGGTAAGTACTTCCATTAAGATAGCAGGGGATGATTTTGACGAGGCAATTGTCCGATATATGAGAAAGAAGCATAATCTTCTGATCGGTGAAAGGACCGCAGAGGATATTAAGATTAAGATTGGCACCTGTTTCCCCTTAGCCCAGAATGACACTATGGATGTGCGGGGGCGCAATCTGGTAACCGGGCTGCCTAAGACGGTGTCAGTTTCTTCAGAAGAGACAGAGGAGGCGCTGCGCGAGGCTACTTTGCAGATTGTGGAAGCTGTCCACAGCGTATTGGAGAAGACGCCGCCGGAGCTTGCCGCAGACGTTGCCGACCGTGGGATTATCCTCACAGGAGGAGGGGCGCTGCTCCGCGGCCTGGAGGAATTGATTGAGGACAGGACTGGAATCAATACCATGACAGCCGAAGAGCCTATGACTTGTGTGGCGATTGGCACGGGCAGATATGTAGAGTCTTTATCGGGGACAGCCAGGAAAGAGGAATAAGGTAACTGATAATCAGCAGACAAAGGAGCAGGGATTATGGTAAAAGGATTATATACGGCATATACCGGTATGATTAATCAGCAGAACCGCATGGACGTACTCACGAACAATCTTGCTAATTCAGCCACCAATGGTTTTAAGAAGGAAGGGGCGACCGCCCAGGCCTTTGACGAGATGCTGGCGATTAAGATTAAGGATACTTCCGCGTTTAATCTTGCGAGGGGGATAGGGGACGTTTCCCTTGGGGTTAAGATTGGGGAATGCTATACCGATTACGGGCAGGGTTCGTTCCGCGTAACAGATAATATTTATGATATGGCGATTGACGGGGACGGTTTTTTTGCGATTTCCTATACGAATAAGGCAGGCGAGACGTCTGTGAAATACACCAGGGACGGTGCTTTTTCCGTGACCCGTGAGGGGTATTTGGTAACCAAGGATGGTGATTATGTGTTAAACCAGGCAGCGGCCCAGGCTGGCAACCCGGGGCAGGCCGGTTACATACGCGTGAACCCTAACCTTGAATTGGTCGTGGATGAGAATGGGAATCTCTACCAGAACAATGCATTGGTGGGGCAGGTTGGCGTCGTGGATTTTGCGGATTATAATTTCCTTGCCAAGTATGGCGAGAATATGTATGACCTTGTGCCAGGAGGGCAGGCGCAGGCTTCCACAGCCAGGATAGAGCAGGGGACGTTAGAGATGTCCAATGTAAACGTGGTCTCTGAGATGGTCGAGATGATCAATATCTCACGTGCCTATGAGAGCAACCAGAAGATAATCCAGACAATAGACAGTACGCTTGAGAAAGCCGTAGCAATGGGCAAGGCATAGGAGGAAGGCAAATGCGAAGCATTTAAGAAATGCCTTCCGACGAAATGGCAGGTGGCGCGAAGCGGCGCGTGCCGATACCTTATTAGAGGAAGGCAAATGCGAAGCATTTAAGAAATGCCTTCCGACGAGAGGGAGACGGCTCGTGCAAAGCACGACATATAATGCGTCGACCGATAGGTCAGGTCCGGCAAAGCCGGGCGTGACATAACCAACGAGAGGGAGACGGCTCGTGCAAAGCACGACATATAATGCGTCGACCGATAGGTCAGGTCCGGCAAAGCCGGGCGTGACATTACCAACAGGCAGGTGGCGCGAAGCGGCGCGTGGCGATACCTTATTATCAGAAAGGAGTTGTTTTAAAATGATGAGGTCTTTATGGTCGGCGGCGTCCGGCATGATTTCACAGCAGACAGCGGTAGATACGATTGCAAATAATCTGGCAAATGTCAACACCACTGGTTACAAGACAGAGAAGACGGAGTTTAAGTCGCTTCTGTACCAAACATTACAGACGAGGACGACTACGGCCAATGGGGAACAGAAACCGATTTCGGCGCAGGTTGGCCTGGGAACCAGGGTGGCGTCCATTACCTCCAATTTTGTGCAGGGCGCGCATCTGGACAGCGAGAGTTATACAGCGATGGCGATTGACGGGGACGGCTTCTTTGCAGTGAGGGGTGCGGACGGCAATACATATTATACAAGGAATGGTGATTTTAAGCTTAGTGTGGGCAATAACGGCAACCTTACGCTGGTGACGGCAAGCGGATACCCGGTGCTTGATACGAATGGCAACGCCATAGAGATTCCCAGCGGGGTAAGCGCAAGCAAGATGGTTGTAGACCAGGATGGGGCATTTGGTTACAGGGACGCCCAGAATAATTTTGTGGCGTTGAACCAGTCGATTGGCCTGTATCAATTTAACAACCCGGCGGGCCTTGATAAATTGTCAAACAGCCTGTTTGGCGTTACGGATGCTTCCGGCCAGCCGTTGAACGAAGCGACAACGCCAGGATTGGTGTTAAGCTCGATACGCCAGGGGTATCTGGAAGGCTCGAACGTGCAGGTGGCTGATGAGATGGTAAACCTGATTGTGGCGCAAAGGGCCTATGAGATGAATTCCAAGGCAATCCAGACCTCGGACGATATGCTTGGCCAGGCGAACCAGCTTAAACGATAACGGACAGAGAGAGGGATAAGTTATGAGTCTTACAATAGATGGATTAAATGCGTTATATGACACCAATAACACGATGAGCAGCGGCTCTACCAATAAGCTGGAAGATACCCTGAACTCTGATTTGTCCAAGGCAACGGAAGATGAGCTGATGGATGTCTGCAAAGATTTTGAGGCTTATTTTACGGAGCAGATGTTTAAGGCGATGCAGAAAATGATCCCGGAATCAGAGAATGTTTCTTCGTCTACCAGGCAATTGCAGGATTATTACAAGGAGCAGATGGTCCAGAGTTTTGCCGAGCAGTCCGCGCAGGGCGAAGGGCTTGGGCTTGCGCAGATGCTTTACGAGCAGATGAAGCGCAACTATGGATTGGAATAGAGACGTGGAGACGCTGAGCGGATATGTAGAACATATCATATTCCAGAACAGTGATAACGGCTATGCCGTATTAAATTTTGTGAGCGGTGAGGAGGAAGTTACCTGTGTGGGTATTCTCCATGGGGTTAGTGAAGGCGAAATGCTGGAACTCACAGGAGAGTATACCACCCATCCTTCTTATGGCAGGCAGTTTAAGGTGCAGTCCTTTGGGGTGAAATCTCCAGAGGACGTTTTGTCGATTGAGCGGTATCTTGCTTCTGGGGCTATTAAGGGAATTGGCGCAGCGCTGGCAGCGCGCATTGTCCGTGAGTTCAAGGAAGATACTTTCCGCATCATGGAAGAGGAGCCGGAACGGCTTGCCGAGGTCAAGGGGATCAGTGAGCGCAAGGCGATGGAGATTGCCGGCCAGATGGAGGAGAAGCGCGGGTTGAGGCAGGCGATGTTGTTCTTGCAGCAGTACGGCATTTCCCAGACGCTTTCTGTGAAGATATACCGGACATATGGACAGGAACTTTATACAATATTAAAGGAGAACCCATACCGCCTGGCAGACGATATCCAGGGTGTGGGTTTTCGTATTGCGGACGAAATTGCTGCTAAGGTAGGAATCCATACGGATTCGGACTTCCGCATCCGCAGCGGCATCTTATATGTTTTGCAGCAGGCGGCTGCGGAGGGGCATACCTGCCTGCCACAGGAGGTTTTGTCGCACCGGGCGGAGGAGCTTTTGGGGATTGAGGCGCAGTACATAGAGAAACATTATATGGACCTTGCCATTGACAAGAAGGTGATGATAAAGGAGCGGGAAGGGATTCCCTTTATCTATGCGTCTGGCTTTTATTATATGGAGATGAATACGGCGGCTATGCTGTGTGCGCTTGATGTTTCCTATGATGTGCCGCAAATTGAGATAGAGACGCGTATCCGTGCGATTGAGAAGGGTACGGGCATGGAATTGGATCAAATGCAGGCAGAGGCGGTCAAGGAATCTGTCTGCAATGGCCTGGTGGTGATTACCGGTGGCCCGGGAACAGGAAAAACTACTACGATTAATACGATTATCCGTTATTTCGAGCTGGAAGGGATGGATATCTTCCTGGCGGCGCCTACTGGACGCGCGGCAAAACGTATGAGTGAAACGACGGGGTTTGAGGCGCGTACGATTCACCGTATGCTGGAATTGAATGGCGGCATAGAGGGGAATGAGGGGTTTGAACGCAATGAGCAGAACCCTTTGGAGACGGATGTGATTATTGTGGACGAGATGTCGATGGTCGATATTTCGCTGATGTACGCCCTGCTGAAAGCGGTGGTTGCAGGGACCCGGTTAATTTTGGTGGGGGATGTGAACCAGCTTCCCAGCGTAGGGCCGGGCAGTGTGCTGCGGGATATCATAGAATCTGAGCGGTTCCATGTCGTGCGCCTGAATAAAATATTCCGGCAGGCGGCGCAGAGCGACATCGTTGTCAATGCCCATAGGATTAACCGTGGTGAAGAAGTGGCGCTGGATAATAAGAGCATGGATTTCTTTTTCCTTAAGCGGTTTGACGCAAATGTGATTATCAGCGTAGTACTCCAGCTCATTCAGCAGAAGCTTCCCAAATTTGTGGAGGCCAAGCCTTTTGATATCCAAGTACTGACGCCTATGCGCAAAGGGCTTTTGGGGGTAGAGAGGCTAAATAATATATTGCAGCGGTATCTGAACCCACAGGATGGCAGCAAGAAGGAACGGGAGCATGGCGACATGGTGTTTCGTGAAGGCGACAAGGTCATGCAGGTTAAGAATAATTATCAGTTGGAGTGGGAGATACGCAGCCGTTATGGGCTGGCGATAGATAAGGGCACGGGGGTGTTTAACGGCGATATGGGCAAAATCCACAGTATTGATGATTATCAGGAGATTGTGACTGTGGAGTTTGAGGAAGGAAGAATGGTTGACTATTCCTTTAAGCAGGTGGAGGAGTTGGAGCTTGCCTATGCCATTACCATCCATAAATCCCAGGGCAGCGAGTATCCGGCTGTTGTGATTCCCCTGCTGACAGGGCCGCGGATGTTGATGAACCGTAACCTTCTTTATACGGCGGTCACCCGGGCAAAAAGATGCGTGACGCTGGTAGGAGATGACAGCACATTTCAGGGGATGATTGAAAATGTCAGTGAGCAGAAACGCTACACAGGGTTAAAAGCCTGTCTGGAAGCGGCGTTTTCTGTTCCATAACCAATAGCATGGGAAAAGGCCCTTTGCGAACCATTTTGGTTTGTAAAGGGCCTTGCCTGCTTTATTCTCTCATAGGAATAAATAATATGCGCACTCGCACAAGAAGTATATATTGCTTCGCAATTGTGCTCGGCGCAGCAAATCATCTAAGGCCTGCGCTTCGCTTTGTTCTTTATTCTGCTTCTTTTTTTGCTTTTTCGGCATTTTCCAGGCATGTGCTGATTTTTTCCAGAAGATCTGCCTGGTTGGTGGGTTTTAAGATGTAGCCGGCTGGCTTAGTTGCCAGGATTGAGCGGATCGTCTTCTCATCAGAAACGCTAGTCAGGAAAATAACCGGTATATCTTTCATTTTCTCGTCTTTGAGCATCTCTTCAAATACCTGTTTGCCATCCATTTCCGGCATTTTGTAGTCCAGGAGGACTAAATCAGGCTCTTTTTCGGGAATGGTTTGCAGCGCCTGTTTCCCGGAGGTGGCATAGAGGACCGTGTAACGGTCGCCTAAAATGTTCCTCACATTTCTCACCAGCAGCGGCGTGTCGTCGACAATCATGATTTTTTTCTTTCCTGTTTTTTTGTTGTTAAAGTCTGTCATTGTCTACCTCATTTCTGCAGGATGTTTGTTTATCCCTGCGTTATTGTATTTTTGATTTCGTTTATGTAATGCTCGGCCTGTCCGTTGTCCAAGTTAGTTACAGCCAAAAACAGCTTTTCCATCAGGGGTGTTATGTGCTCGGAATAACGGAAAGCATTGAGTTGTGCGGCAGCTTCGTCGGATGCGTCAATATCCATGTCCGCCATGGCGCTGCCAAGCGCGGACAGCAGTTCTAAAACCTGCGCGGGGGCAGCTTTTGGTTTTTCTGTCCCATCTTTCTCTGTAAAGACGCGCAGCCGTTCCCGGAGGGCCATCCACTCTTCCAGGAAAGCAGGGGTAATCCGCACCACGGTATCAATTTTGCCGTCCCGGGCAGCATATTCCAGAAGTCTGGCGACGCCTGACAATGGGACGGCGCCCACCATGCCGGCTGCGCTTTTCATGGCGTGTACCTTTACTTCGTATTGCCTGAGTGCCTCAGGGCAGCCATCTCCCATTTCGGCGGGCATCCCTAAATTGTCTGCTAACTGTGCAAGCTGCTCCGCTTCCGAACCCATGGTCTGGTAAAAGTCCATGAGCGTTGCGGTTAGCATATCCTGGTCGTTGGCATAGCGCAGCGCATATTCCCAATCTATGCCGTCAATAGCAGGCAGCGCCGGGGGGAGGGGGGCTTTTGTATCTGTTTCAGGTCCTTCTATGGGGCTTCCGTGAAGGACTTTTTCCTGTGGAAGGGTTTCCATCAGCATCTTTTCTAACTTGTCCGGGATAATCGGCTTAGAGAGAAAATCGTAAAACCCTTCTTTTAGGTATCGTTCTTTTGCGCCTGCCAGCGCATTTGCCGTTAACGCTACCACCGGTGTGTCCCGGCACGGGTTGTCTTCCTCTGCCAGGAGGCGGTGCAGGGTTTCAATGCCATCCAAATCAGGCATCATATGATCCAGGAAAATCATGTCGTAATGTTTTTGGCGGGTCATTTCCAGGCATTCCATCCCCCCTGCCGCTTCTTCCACCATTGCTTTTGTGGCTTTTAGCAAATTTTTAAAGACACGGCGGTTCAGGGCGTTATCATCCACTACCAGGATTAAGGCATCGGGGGCGGTAAACAGTACCTGGTAGGAGTATTCTTTTGCCTGCCTGGCAGCACGTTCGTCCAGGCTGCCTACCGGCTCGTTATCCACAATCCGTTGTTGTACAGAAAAAGAGAAAACAGAGCCTTTGCCGTAGACGCTTTGCACTTGCAGCTTGCTTTCCATTAATTCCAGAAGCTGCGTGGTGATGCTCATGCCAAGCCCGGTTCCTTCTATCTTTCGGTTACGTGTTTCCTCAATGCGCTCAAATTCGGCAAAGAGCTTGGAGATATCTTCCTGCTTGATGCCGATGCCGGTGTCTTCGACAGAAAAGTTTAAAATAACGTCATTGCCGTTTGGCGTTTTGGTCACCGTCAAAGTGACGCTTCCCTGTTCCGTATATTTTACGGCATTGTTCATCAGGTTTATAAGAATCTGGCGAATCCTCACGTCGTCACCCCAGAGGCGGGCGGGAATCGTTTCGTCAACTGACAGGCGGATATCTAGCCCTTTGCCCTCGGCCTTTGCGGAAATCATGTTCATGACATCGTGGATTAGGGAGCCAAAGTCATATTCTTCCGGGAGGATTTCGAGTTTCCCGGACTCTGCTTTGGACAAATCCAGGATGTCATTAATCAGGGACAGCAGGCTTTGTCCAGCGCTTTGGATATCCATCGCATATTCGCGGATGGCAGGCTCCCCGCTCTCCCGCAGGATCATGGCGTTCATGCCAAGGACTGCGTTGATGGGGGTGCGGATTTCATGTGACATGTTAGCGAGGAACCGGCCTTTTGCAACACTGGCAAGCTGCGCTTCCTGCCGCATCCGTTCCATCGCCATAATTTCCTTCGACGTATTCGCCGTGGCAATAAAAAGCAGCACGATCAAGCCAAGGGGAAGGACCGCATGTTTGAAATAGCCTATCCCGAACGTGGAAATAGCGATCCTTAAAATGGAAAAGATGAAAACGACTGCGCTGCCCGCAGCCAGGGAAAGGTATTCCTTGATGTGGCCGCTGCGTATATCTGCAAGTTCTGTCAGCGCAATCAGCAGAGCGAAAAGCCCGGTGATAACTGCTGTGAAGGGCATGGTTTCGTGGAAGCTGGAAAGTCCCATCAGTTTTAGCAAAGAGCAGGCTGCAAAGCCGGCAAGCACAAGAAGCTCCATGAGGCGGTATGCCTTGTGGTAACGTTTTTGCTGCTCCATATCCATATAAAGCAGAAACGGCAGCGGCAGGAGCATAAATATATATCTGGCAAAGTTGTCAAGGATGATGTCATCTTGGCAGAATATCCTGGAAAAAGGAGAGCCGGCGATATTCCATATGGTGGCGGCCAATATACCCCAGCCCAGATACTCGAGGGCAATACGCCTGTGGTAATGCAGCCGCAGCCATACGCTTAACGCAATGCAGATAACGCAAAGGAGCAGGGCGCATGATATTATAATTAGCTCCAGGCCATATTGCCTGAAAAAAGAGCGGACGCGTTCCTCCTGAAAGAGCAGTTGCCTGTTGTCGGATATTGCCTGTGCCATTATCATGTCTGCTACCTCCCGTATTGTATGTTGGATACTAACATTCTACCTTATATCGCAGGGTTTTTCAAGATACGACAGCATACTCTGGCGGATTCGCCTGGCGCCCAGCCCGGGGAGACAAAACTTAACGCAATCTTAAAAAAATATTTATGGAAACATAAGGGCAAGTGTGCTAGAATATAAACTGCCTGAGAGGTATTTTCAGATAATTATTATGAAATTTTATAAGCAGAATTTTATGCATTTATTGTTCCCGCCAAGATGCCCGTTTTGTGACGGCGTGCTGTTTTCTTCCGTATTCCTGCCGCCGCAGTTGATTTGTGGCGGCTGCAGGAGAAAAGTAGAATATGTCAAGGAACCCGTCTGTAAGAAATGCGGCAAGCCATTGGAAGATGAGCGCGTGGAATATTGTTATGACTGCGCGCGCCATGTACGCGCTTTCACGCAGGGGAAGGCGCTTTGGGTTTACCAAGGGGCGGTAAAAGAGTCCATTTACCGTTTTAAGTACCATGGAAAGCAGGAATATGCGCAGTATTATGGCAAGGAATTGGTGCGGGTATATGGGGAATGGATAAAAAGGCGTAAGGTCGAGGCGATTGTACCGATACCATTATCGCGCAGGAGGCTTTCGCAACGCGGGTTCAACCAGGCGGAGCGTATTGCCAGTGAAGTTGGCAGGCGGACGGGCATCCCGGTATACCGCCATTTGCTGGTACGTGTGCGCGATACCAGGGCGCAGAAAGAATTAAATCATGAGGAACGTAAAAATAATTTGAAAAAGGCTTTTAAAACAACGGAAAATAAGGTACAATTAAAGCATATATTACTTATTGATGATATATATACAACAGGAAGCACGATGGATGAGGCGGCGATAGAATTGAAGCAGTCAGGTGCGGAAAATATCTATTGCTTAAGCGTCAGCATCGGAAAAGGTTACCAGGAGGTATGAGGGTATGGAAGTTAGGAATTGCAAAGGTTGTGGAAGACTTTTTAATTACATGCAGGGACCGCCGCTGTGTCCTGCCTGTATATCAGATCTTGAAGACAAATTCCATAAGGTCAAGGAATATCTGCGCGATAACCCTAAAGCGCCTATCAGCGTTGTGGCGGAGGAGAATGAAGTATCCATCAAGCAGATAAGGCAGTGGGTGAGGGAGGAACGCCTCTCCTTTACGGAAGAATCCCAGATTACGATGGAGTGTGAGAACTGCGGGGCGAAAATCCTCACAGGAAGGTTCTGCGACAAATGTAAGAATGGGCTGATCCATGATCTGTCCGGGGCAGTGAAACGTCCGAAGGCGACACTGGTTCAGGAGCCCAAAAAAGGGTCCGAAAAAGACAGGATGCGTTATTTGGAGAAGTAAGCTGGCAGCATAAAATGGATAGATTGGGCATGAGAAGACCTTGGAAAATAGAGATTTTCAGGGTTTTGTCTGCTGTTTAGATGATATGGATGGTGCAGAAATGTTGAATGAAGAGCGCATTCGCCTTATGACGAAGATGGCCTCCTACGAGGAGGGTGAAGGGAAGGAATATATGCCCATAAAGCAGTATTACCGTAAGGATTATGTAGGCCTGGGCATGATTAAGACATTTATTACGTCAAGCATTGCTTTCGGGATTCTGTTTCTGTGCTGGGTCCTGTATGATCTGGAAAACATTACTGAGATGTTAGCAGACAAGGATTGGATGGAGTTTGCAGCTTTCGTGCTGGCAATTTATGCTATTTTTGCCGTGGTTTATCAGGCAGTCGCTGTTGGCGTATATAATTGGCGGTATACAAAGGCGACTGCCAGCATGAAGGGGTATCATTCTATTATGAAGAAGGTAGAGAAACTTCAGGAGAGGGAGGAAAAGTCACTGCCTTTGGAGGATTGAACATGACAGGTTTGTTGGAGATAAGAGAAAAGCTGCGTAATATTTATGGGAGGTATGAGGTATACGTCACGGCAGGAGTGAAATTCTTGCTTGGATTGGCAACGTTTTTCCTGATCAATATGTATCTTGGCTATCGGGAGCAATTAAACCAGCCCGCGGTAGCGCTGCTGCTTGCGCTGGCTTGTTCTTTTCTGCCGATTAACGTTATGGTTGTGGCGGCGTGCGGTATGGTTTTGCTGCATCTGTCCGCGTTGTCGTTAGAGGTTTGTGCCATCGGCTTATGTTTGATGCTGCTGTTATTTTTTCTGTACGGGAGGTTCGCGCCTAAGCATGGCTATGCGGCAATCCTTACGCCAATCCTTTGTTTTTTGCGGATTCCCCAGGTGATGCCGGTGGCCGAGGGATTGCTATATGGGCCGTCTGCCTACCTGTCGGTGGCAAGCGGCGCGATGGTATTTTTCTATGTGGAGGGCGTGAAGGACAATATCGTTCACTTCACCTCCGTGGAAGAAGCGGAGGGGGCTGCCAAGTTTACGGCGGCTTTGAAGATGCTGGTTGGGAACAAAGAAATGTACCTTTTCATTGCGACGTTTCTTGTGACGTCCCTGATCGTGTACGTTATACGAAGGCAGTCTGTAAATTTTGCATGGCGGATAGGATTAATTGTGGGCAACCTTGTGCAGATGGTAATTCTCTTAGCTGGGTATGTCATTCTGGGAATGCCGGAAAGGATTCTTTGGGTGCTCCTTGGCACGGCAGTATCTGTGGCGGTCTGTATGGTTCTGGAATTCTTTTTCTATAATCTGGATTATTCCAGGATTGAACGGGTACAATTTGAAGATGATGAGTATTATTATTTTGTCAAGGCGGTTCCCAAGGTTTATCTTGCCAAGAAAGATAAGCGTGTGAAGCGCATCACGCCGAAGAAAACGACAATCAGCCGTCGGCAGCTAGAAGAAGATTTTGATATAGACAGGGATTTACTGCATTAAACCGGAAAGGAATGAAATTATGATACAGGAGCTGTTCGCAATTATAAATTCATTTGCGTCCAAATATCTGTTTTGGATAGAGATGCCCCAGATTACCAAAACGGATGTTGTGGAAATTATTATTATTTCATTTCTGCTCTATAACATATTAGTATGGATTAAAAAGACCAGGGCGTGGAACCTGCTAAAGGGCATTATTGTCGTTGCGCTTTTTATCCTGGCATGCGCAATGTTCCAGATGAATACAATCCTTTGGATTGTTGGCAAGACAATCAATGTGGCGGTAATCGCCATTGCGGTTGTGTTCCAGCCGGAACTGCGCCGCGCCTTAGAACAGCTTGGACAGAGGAATTTTATCATGTCCCTGTTTTCATTTGACTCCCAGAAGGAGCAGGAGCGCTTTAGCGAGAAGGTCGTAAGCGAGTTGGTGAAAGCGACTTATGAGATGGCGAAGGTGAAGACGGGAGCGTTGATTGTGATAGAACAGGATGTTGTCCTGGGCGAGTATGAGAGGACGGGAATTGCCTTGGACTCATTGGTGTCCAGCCAGCTTTTAATCAATATATTTGAGCATAATACGCCATTGCATGATGGCGCTATTATTGTACGTGGCAACAGGGTGGTGTCCGCCACCTGTTACCTGCCGCTTTCCGATAATATGGAGCTGAGCAAAGAGCTTGGCACGCGCCACCGCGCGGCGGTAGGGATCAGCGAGGTGTGTGATGCGCTGACGATTGTTGTTTCTGAGGAAACCGGCAATGTGTCAATTGCCATTGGCGGTGAATTGTACCGTAACGTGGATGCGGAATATTTGAAGGGCAAACTGAATTTTATCCGCAAAGGGGCTATGGACGTAGGGAGGTTCCGCATATGGAAAAGGAGGATGAAGTATGTTTCAAAAAATGCTGAAGCATCTGGCAAATAACCCAGGGCTGAAACTGCTGTCCCTTCTTTTCGCAGTGATCATTTGGCTGGTAGTTGTCAATGTTGCAGACCCTGACGCCACCAAATCATTTTCTATCCCAGTGGAGATTATCAATAAGGATATTATTGCGCAGATGGGTAAGGTGCCCAGTGTGGTAGGGGACACGGATATAGCGATTTTTTATATTAATGGCCCCAGGAGTTACGTTGATAATATGACTTCGGATGATTTCAGCGCAACGGCTGATTTGAGCCAGGTGGATTTAAGCCAGGAGGGGGAAGCGAAGCTGGTTCCCATTGAGATAACGGCTAAGAAGAATGAGCGGCGCATTGAAATTGTGCGCAGGACTGTGAATATGCAGATTACCCTGGAAGACCGTCTGGAAAAGAAGTTTGTGATTTCGGCGGAATCAATTGGGACGCCAGCCGACGGGTATGCCATAGGTGGTGTGGAGGTAACGCCGAATTTGCTCAAAGTGTCTGGGCCTGCGTCCGTTGTGTCTGAAATTAATCGTGTGGGGGCCTCCATTAATGTGGACGGGGTGTCCAGCGACGTGTCCGACAATGTACTGCCGGTACTGTACGATGAAGATGGGAGGGTGATCTCTTCCGACCTTTTAGAGATGAATCAGACAGCAGTGACGATAAAGGCGGAGATTTGGGCGACTAAGAGCGTGCAGATCCAATGCCGCGTCAGCGGCGAGCCTGCTGCGGGCTATGAATTCCGCAAAGTGGAATGTGCGCCGGAGACTGTGCTGGTGAAAGGAAGGGCTGCGGTTTTAAATGGGATTAACGTTATAAATATTCCGGCAAATGTTATTGACATCAGCGGCGCCAGGGAGGATATGGAGAATACTATTGACATTATCCCTTATCTGGAGGACTTAGGCATTTCCCTGGTAGAGCCAAGCGCAGGGCAGGTTGCCGTTACTGTCACCATAGAGCAGAAGCAGACCAAATCATTTGATTTTCCTGTAGGCAGTATCAAAATTAACGGCCTCAACAATGATTATGAGCTGGAGTTTGGGGTGGAGGCAGTGTCCTTAAGCGTCCGTGCGCTGGAAGAGAATATGGAGTCCCTTACGCTTGACAATATAAACGTATTGCTGGATGTGACGGATTTGCAGCCAGGCGCGTATACAAGGCAGCTTACGGTTACCCTGCCGGGAGACAAATATGAGGCCGTTGGCGTGGTAAACGTGCAGTTTGTGATTGTGGATAAAAATGCTGAGACATTAGGCGAGCCGATAAACCCGGATGACGAGCCGGAAGAGGACAACGGCGGCGGGGAAGACGAAGGAACGGATGAGGAGCCGGACGAAGGTTCAGGGGATAATGAATAAGAATCATGAATAATATAATCAGGAAAGAGAGATAGAGGTGCGATTTATGGCAAGGATGTTTGGAACAGATGGAGTAAGGGGCGTGGCAGGTACAGAGCTGACGATTGAACTGGCGATGAAGCTGGGACAGGCGGGAGCTTATGTGCTGACGAAGGAAAAGGCGCATCAGCCAACGATTATAGTGGGCTGTGACACGAGGATTTCCGGAGGTATGCTGGCAAATGCGCTGATGGCAGGCATTTGCTCGGTAGGGGCAAACGCCGTGTATATGGGTGTGATGCCTACGCCTGCGATTGCATATTTGACGAGGAAGCATAAGGTGGATGCGGGGGTCGTGATTTCGGCTTCCCATAATCCTATGGAATTTAACGGCATAAAGTTTTTTAACGGGGAGGGCTATAAGCTTTCCGATGAGCTGGAGGATGAGATTGAGCGGCTGATTGAGGGTGGCATGAAGGATGTGCCTTTGCCATTGGGTTCCGGGATTGGAAGGATTAGTTACCGTTTTGACGCCAGGGAAGAATATGTGTTCTTCATGAAAAAGACAGTTCCCGTTGACCTTAGCGGCATGAAGCTTGTAATTGACTGTGCAGAAGGGGCTTCCCATTATACGGCGGTGGAGACCTTGAAAGGGCTGGGAGCCAACCTGGTGGCAATCCATACGAACCCGGATGGCACGAATATCAATGCCAATTGCGGTTCCACCCATATGGATGAGCTGCGTGCGCGGGTCGTTTATGAGAAAGCAGATGTCGGTATTGCGTTTGACGGGGATGCGGACCGTATGCTTGCCGTGGATGAAAAGGGCAATATTGTGGACGGCGACCAGGTGATGGCGATTATAGGCAATGAAATGAAGAAAAACGGCACGCTCAAGAAAGATACGATCGTGGGGACCGTTATGAGCAACCTTGGGTTTACGCTGATGGGCAAGGAACGCGGCATCCATATTGAGCAGACAAAAGTGGGCGACCGCTATGTTTTGGAAAATATGAGGGAAAATGGATATAATATTGGCGGGGAGCAGTCCGGGCACATTATTTTCCTGGATGAGAACACTACGGGAGATGGGCTTTTGAGCGCCCTGCACCTGCTGGAAGTGATTGTCAAGACAGGAAAGCCGCTATCAGAGCTTGCTGGGATTATGGAAGTCCTGCCTCAGGCATTGGTGAATGCCAAAGTACCGAACCACAAGAAAGAGAAGTTTATGGATTATCCGGAGATTGCCCAGGCGGTGCATGACTTAGAGGAGAAGTTTGCCGGAGAAGGCAGGGTATTAATCCGTCCGTCAGGTACGGAGCCACTGGTGAGGGTCATGATTGAGGGAAAGGATCAGGAGGAGATATCCAGGGACGCCCAGGCGTTGGCAGACCTGATTATGAGAAACGTTTTGTGATTTCAAGCAGGAGGAAAGGTATGGTTAGTCAGAAAGTTACGATTAAGAATCCCACCGGGCTGCATTTGCGCCCGGCAGGGATTTTATGTAAAGAAGCAGTAAAATACCAGTCGCTGATTACCTTTAATTTTAAAGGTGGGACGGCAAATGCCAAGAGTGTCCTGAGCGTGCTGGGAGCGTGCATCAAATCCGGCGATACCATTGAGTTTGTCTGTGATGGCGATGACGAACAAGAGGCGCTGCAGGCGGTAGTGGAAGCAGTGGAAAGCGGTTTGGGAGAATAATTTTTTTATGGGAACAAAGAAAGTTCAGATTCTGATGTCAACTTACAATGGGGAACGTTTTTTGGCGGAACAGATAGAAAGCCTGCTTCGCCAGACCTGGGGGAATCTGGAGATTTTAATCAGAGATGATGGTTCCAAAGACAAAACCCCTGATATTTTAAGGGAATTTGGTGCAAAATATAATAATATCATAGTTTATTTGGAAGGCAACCAGGGAGTCAGCAGAAGTTTCTTTGAGCTTTTGAGGAAAAGCGATGCAGACTATGTGGCGTTCTGTGACCAGGATGATATCTGGCTGGAGGAAAAGATAGAGGTTGCCGTGGGCAGGCTTCAGAAGGAGAAAGGACCTGCGCTATATTGCAGCAATAAGATTTTAGTGGACAGCAAGGGGAACATCATGGACAAGCAGGATGGCAGGCGTCGCGTCCCCGGGTTTGGCAACGCTGTGGTGGAATGCATCTGCACTGGCTGTACGGCTGTGATGAACCGTGAAATGGCGGATATCATTAAGGCACGGACTCCGCAGCGCGCAATTTTGCATGATTGGTGGTCCTATCTGGTTGCTTCTTATGTAGGGAAAGTAATCTTTGACGAGGGCGCTTATATCAAGTACCGCCAGCATGGCGGCAATGTCGTTGGCGCCCGGGCAGGGTTTTTAGGAGAAATCCGCTTAAAGGCGGCTTACCTTAGAAAGAGCCGCGGCAGGCTCTATGGGCAGCTCAGTGAGTTCGCGGAGCTTTACCGGGGAGATCGTAAGAAGGACGCGCTGGTGGATATGGTTCTTGCAGCCAGGCATTTTGCGGGCAGAGGGAAGGTTTTTTTTAACCGTCAAATCTATCGGCAGAGCCGGCTGGATGGCATTATCATGCGTATGCTGTTTTTGGTTGGCAGAATGTTATAAATCATATACATGGGGAGACGTCATACAATTGTATGGGTCGCCGGCTATGGAGAGCAGGAGGAAATAAAATGAAGAAAATTCTTGTTACAGGCTGCAATGGGCAGCTTGGACGGGCCATTAACAAAGAATATGGCAGCGAGGCGGAATTTATCAATACGGATGTACAGGCAGGGGATGGCGTAACCGCATTGGATATTACGAAAGTGGAAGATGTGCTCGCATTGGCGCGCAAGGAAAAGCCGGATGTCATCATCAACTGTGCGGCGCACACGGCGGTTGATTTGTGCGAACAGCAGTGGGACAGCGCATACAGGATTAATGCCATAGGCCCTAGGAACCTGAGCATTGCCGCGTCTGAGATAGATGCAAAGTTAATTCACGTATCGACCGATTATGTGTTTGACGGCAACGGCAGCAAACCTTATACGGAGTTTGACGCTCCGGGCCCTAACAGCGCTTATGGGAAGACTAAGCTGGAGGGTGAGAACTTTGTCAAAGCGTTTGCCAGGAAATATTTTATTTTGCGCACAGCATGGCTCTATGGCGACGGCAAGAATTTTGTGAAAACAATGCTGCGCCTCTCGGAGGGCCACGATAAGGTGACTGTGGTTGACGACCAGGTGGGATGCCCTACCAGCGCCTTGGAGCTGGCGAAGATGATCCATTATCTGGAGCCTACGGAAAATTATGGTTTGTTCCATGCGGTCTGCGAGGGGAGCTGCAGTTGGGCTGATTTGGCTGAGGAAACGTTTAAGCTGGCGGGCAAGGGCACTGTGGTGGAGCGTGTGAGCACGGAAGAATACTGCCGCCGCAACCCTGGGCAGGCGCCGCGCCCTGCTTATTCGATCCTCGATGATTATATGATTAAGCTGACGAGTGATTTTCGCATGGCGGACTGGAAGGATGCCTTGAAAGTATATCTGGGAAGCAATTAATAGCAGGAAATTTTATAGGAAAAGGAGATAACTATGAGGACTTATCTGGTAACAGGAGGGGCGGGTTTTATTGGCTCTAATTATATTCAATATATGTTCCGCAAATATGGCGATGAAATCCGGATCATCAATGTGGACAAGCTAACCTATGCAGGGAACCTTGAGAACCTGAAAGAGGTAGAGGGCAGGGAGAACTATACGTTTGTCAAAGCGGATATCTGTGATAAAGAAGCTATCAGCAAAATTTTTGCAGAGAATGATATAGACAGGGTTGTGCATTTTGCAGCAGAGAGCCATGTGGACCGCAGCATTAAGGACCCGGAGGTCTTCGTGCAGACGAATGTGCTGGGCACGGCAGTCGTGCTCAACTGCGCCAGGGCGGCATGGGAACAGGAAGACGGGACGTTTAAAGAGGGCAAGAAATTCCTCCATGTATCTACGGACGAGGTCTATGGTTCCCTCACGGAGGATGGGGGGTATTTCTATGAGACGACCCCTTATGACCCACATAGCCCTTATTCGGCAAGTAAGGCAAGCTCTGATTTGCTGGTAAAGTCTTATATTGACACCTACCATTTTCCGGCGAACATCACCAATTGTTCCAACAATTATGGACCGTACCAGTTCCCGGAGAAGTTAATCCCGCTGATTATCAACAATGCGCTGCATGGCAAGAAGCTCCCTGTGTACGGCGACGGCAAGAACGTGCGCGACTGGCTGTATGTGGACGACCATGCCAAGGGGATAGATATGGTGCAGGAGCAAGGCAGGCTAGGCGAGACTTACAATATTGGCGGGCATAATGAGAAGCAGAATATTGAGATTATCCATATTATTATCGAGACGTTATTGGAAATGCTGCCGGAGGGAGACCCCAGGAGGGATTTGGTGAGCAAAGACCTGATTACCTTTGTGGAGGACCGCAAAGGGCATGACAGAAGGTATGCGATCGCGCCGGATAAGATTAAGGCGGAAATCGGCTGGGAGCCGGAGACAATGTTCAAAGAAGGGATTCGCAAAACGATTGCCTGGTATTTTGAGCATGAAGAGTGGATGAAGAACGTAACCAGCGGCGACTATCAGAAGTATTATGAGGATATGTATCAGAACAGATAAGGACATGGATATGGATTTTAAACCACAAGACCATACATTTGCGATTTGCGCTTACAAGGAAAGCCCATATCTTCGGGAATGTATTGAATCATTAAAGGGCCAGACAGTAGATACCAACCTGATAATGGCGACCAGCACAGAAAATGACTACATTCGGAATCTGGCGAAAGAGTACCAGATTCCTTTGTATGTTAACGATGGGCCAGGAGGGATTGCCGGGGACTGGAATTTTGCCTACCACTGCGCCAAGACCAGGCTGGTTACCCTGGCACACCAGGACGACAGATACCAGCCGGGATATGCAGAGGATATGCTGCAAAAAATCAACGCCTCCAAGCGCCCGCTTATTTATTTTGCGGATTACTATGAGCTGCGAAATGGGAAAGTTGTGGTTAAAAGCTCAATGCTCAGAGTGAAACGCCTGCTGCTTTGGCCAATGAAAGTCAGGGCGTTTCAGGGGAAACCCTTCTTTAAGCGGCTGGTGTTATCGTTTGGCAATCCTATAGCCTGCTGGTCGGTAGCTTACGTGAAAGAGCATCTTCCTGAGACGGTATTTATTTCTAAGTTCCGCAGCAACCTGGACTGGGAAGAGTGGGAGAAGCTCTCGCGGGAAGAGGGGGAGTTCGTGTATTCGAAAAGGGCGATGACCTGCCACCGGGTGCATGAAGGCTCGGAGACTTCAAACACAATCCGTGAAGGTAATATCCGCGCGAAAGAGGATTATGCGATGTTCCAGAAATTCTGGCCGGTATGGTTCGCAAGGCTGCTGATGCGTTTTTACATCAAAGGAGAAAAATTAAATGAAGTTGATCACAAATAAGCAGTTTCAGATGCCGCAGATTTCCAAAGAACTCAAAAAGTTAGCAGCCATCCTTTTGGCGGCTGTTGTGCTTTCCTTCGGTTTGGAGCGCCTAATTGCAGCCATTTTTTATGGGAACGACGCATTTTTCTGGGGAAGGTATATGGGGGTTCTGGTAGTCGTGGAGCTGGCTGCGCTTTTTGTATGCTTCCGTAAGGTTGTCGCCCAAAAGGTGGAAATCGCGGTTTTAGTCATTGTCCTCAGCGTGGGCACGCTCTATGCGACAGCCCTCCCTTCTTCCTGCGGGGTATCCTGGGACGACGAATGGCATTATTATTATCCCATGCTGTTGTCGCACGTTTTGAATCCCGCTATTACGGAAGCGGAAATGTATTACATGAATAATTTCCCGCAGACAGCGCTTGAGCGTAAGAATTATGATAGGGAGAGCCAGGAAATAACGTATAAAGAGATAGATGAACGTTACCAGCCCCAAAAGGCGGCCCTGACAGAGCGCACCTGGCCGCGTTACCGGAACCTATGTTACCTTCCGGCGGCTTTTGGGCTTTGGCTGGGAAGGCTGGCCCATCTGCCCTACCATATGACGTTTATGCTGGGGCGCTGGTTTAACCTTTTATTCTATGCTATTTTGACATACCTGGCAATCCGTAAGCTTAAATCAGGGAAAATACTGGCGGCAGTGGTTACGCTGCTCCCATTCAACCTGTTCATGGCGTCCTCTTACTCTTACGACCCATGGATTACGGCCTGGTTCCTTTACGGATTCTGCTGCTTTTTCGGAGAATTGCAGCAGCCGGAAAAGAAAATGACGACGCTGGAATGGCTCTGCATGATATTTGCCTTTTTTATAGGGGCAGGGCCCAAGCTTTTATACATCCCGCTGCTTTTAGTTACGCTGCTGATGCCCAAAGAGAAGTATGCAAGCCCCAAACAGAGGAAGGTCATGCTGGCTGTGCTGGCGTGTGTGTTTGTCGTGGCGTGTGTGAAGCTGCTGCTGTTGTTTGCAGCGCCGGACGCCGGGGGCATCCAGGATACGCGCGGCGGTGAGGATATTGACGCAATCGGGCAGATTCGTTATATTTTTTCCCATCCATGGGAGTATACGAAGACGCTGCTTGGCTTTTTGGCAGATTATGTATCGCTCAAGTCGACGCTCCATTATATCACTTACCTGCATTATTTTACCCAGTTAGAGCCAACGGTTTTTGCCCCGCTGATGGTGGCGCTTGTGGCGGCAGTGGCTATTACGGATAAGGGGGAGCCTGACCTCAGCGTCAGGGCGCTCCCGCGTACTGCCTGCATCGTATTGTCGTTTGGCGTGCTCTGCCTGGTGGCGACCTCCATGTATGTGGCATTTACCGGCGTGGGCAGCGACACGATTAAGGGATGCCAGTATCGTTATATCGCGCCGACGGTGTTCCCGGTCCTTTATTCCCTGGGAAGCGCCAGGCTGGTACTTTGGGTAAAAGAGAAATATAAATTTATCAGCCGGGTAAAGAGGGAATATTACAATGGTATTGTGCTGGCTATCTGTGCATTTGTATCAATCCATGCGGTATGGGTATATGCCATCAACCAGTACTAGGAAAGGAGTTTACAAATGAAGGAACAATTTGAGCTGACAATACTGATGCCCTGCTTAAACGAGGCGGAGACATTGGCTACCTGCATTGGCAAGGCCAAAACCTTCCTTACAGAGAGCGGGGTAAATGGGGAGATTGTAATTGCGGATAATGGAAGCACGGACGGCTCCCGCCAGATTGCGATAGACAATGGCGCCAGGGTTGTGGAAGTGGAAGAAAAGGGCTATGGCGCGGCGCTGATAGGCGGCTGCAACGGCGCCCTTGGCAAATATGTGATTATGGGGGATGCGGATGACAGCTATGATTTCCTACATCTGATGCCCTTTGTGGAGAAACTCAGGGAAGGCTATGACCTGGTAATGGGCAACCGGTTTAAAGGAGGCATTGAGCCGGGCGCCATGCCTCCGCTGCACAAATACTTGGGGAACCCGGTGCTGTCTTTTATTGCCAGGCTGTTCTTTCCCTGCGAGATTGGCGATTACCATTGCGGGCTTAGGGGTTACAACAGGCAATCCATCCTGGGCTTGGGGCTGGTGACGACGGGCATGGAATATGCCAGTGAGATGGTGGTAAAGGCGACGCTGAACCACTTGAAAATAGCAGAAGTGCCTACAACCTTAAAAAAGGATGGACGCTCCCATGCGCCCCATTTAAGGAGCTGGTCGGATGGATGGCGCCATTTGAAATTCCTGCTGATGCACAGCCCGAACTGGCTGTTCATGTACCCGGGGATGATCCTGTTTGTGATTGGCCTGATAATGACGGTTGTGTTAAGCCTTGGCAATATACAGATTGGCTCCGTAGGCTTGGGCGTCCATACATTGATGTATGCGGCGGCAGGCATGATGGTCGGCGCCAACCTGGTGATGTTTTCCTTGTTTGTGCGATCTTATGCCAGCGTGACAGGTTTCATCCCCACAGAGGGGAAGCTTGATAAGTGGCTTAAAGACACGACTACGGAGAAGGGCGTTGTCATCGGGCTTGTGCTCTTTTTGCTTGGCGTGATAATTACCATTGCCGCTTTTTGTATCTGGGGGGCAACCGGCTTTGGCGGGCTGTCGCCGGAGAAGATGATGCGCATTACGATTCCGGCGATGCTTTTGATGGTCGTTGGGATTGAAGTGGTGTTTGGCAGTTTCTTTATTGGGATTTTGCATATTAAGCATAAATAGGGAACTTACAGGACGGTTTAAAGGATAGGTTACATGAAGGATAAGATAATTTCGGTAATAAAAGGACGTGAGCTTTTGCTGATGTTCCTGGCGGCTGCGCTTATTAAGCAGCTTTTAGTCATCGGGCTTCCCATCTATGTGCTGCAGGGTTCGCCCTGCGACGACGAGCTGATGAAGGAGTGGGCATTTTCCATCTCCAAATTAGACTGGACGGGGGATTTTAACTCGTATACGTTTATGAAGGAGCCGGGATTTGCTATCTTCCTGGCAGTTTGTTACCGACTGCACCTGCCGTACATTTTTACGCTTACGCTGGGATATTCCATATCGTGTATGATATTTAGCAGCGCATTGGGCAATGTTTTTTCGTCAAGGAAAAGTGTGATGGCTGTTTATCTGGCATTGCTGTTCCATCCCATTTCTTTTTGCAGCGACGTGCTGCAGAGGGTGTACCGCAATGGCCTGGGATTGGTCCTCGCACTCTGTGTTTTCGGGGGCCTGCTCCATCTGTATTTTTCCGTGTGCAAGGAGAGGACGCGCGTGCCTTTGCTGTGGGCGGCTTTCACAGGGCTTTCGCTTGGGTTCCTGTGGATAACGAAGCGTGATACCGTCTGGCTCCTGCCATTTACAGGGACAGTCTGCCTGGTAATGTGTTTCCTGCTGTTTGCTAAGCGTCGGGAATTGAAAATCCTGCCCCGCTGCCTCTGTCTTGTTTTTCCATTCTTGGGGATATTCTTATTTTCTTCCATGGTGACATTTTTAAATGTGCAGAGATATGGGGTTGGTTCCGTAGAGTATTATGGGGCGGTTATGGAAGACCTTACCCATATTAAGACAGGGAGGATGAGTGAGAAAATCCCCCTGACAAGGAAACAATTGCAGGAATTGTACGGGATTTCACCGACGCTGGCAAGTGTGAAAACAGAATTAGAGGCTGCTATGAGCGACCATAATGAATACGATACCGACCCGAGTGACGGGGAGGTAGAGGGCGGCTGGCTTGGCTGGGCGTTTGTGCGGGGTTTTTTAGAGGCCGGCGTCTACGAGGATTGCGAGACGGCAAATGCTTTTTATAAAAATGTTTATGAGGAACTGGAGGCTGCGTTTGCTAACGGTCGTCTGGAAAGGAAAGAGGTTAAGGCGGCGGAGAAATGCTATGTGGACACGCCCGCGCACCGCAGGGAATTGGCGGCGCGCACCCTGCAGGCGGTTGCATACATGACGAGCTGCCAAAGGACGCGCGCCAGGGCGTTTGTACGCAAACGGTATGAGTGCGACTATCAGGATTTTGAGCAGCTTACCCGGGACAAAGCGGCGTCTTCCAGGCAGAAGCATGACTATTTTATCAAGGGCTGGATCGTCTTTCCTAAATTTGACGGAAAAGATACGCATGTCTATGTGGAGGACGATGCGGGGGACCGTTACCAGGAAGTCGAATTCGAGCAGAGCGAGGGCGTCTATGAATATCTCAAAGAAAGGGATATTGTGGTAGAAGACGCAAGGCAGTGTTATTTCAGGGAAAGCTGGGATGTAAAAGAAGGCAGGAAGGACACGCTGTGGTATCTGGCGTTATATAAAGGTGACAAAAGGCTGGCAAGGGCCCAGTTGACGCGGGAAGGATTCCGGAAAGCAAGCAAGGCGGAATTTGTCGCGATATTAGATACATATTCCAGCAAAAAGGAAGAGATCCAGCTTGAGAATACCGGCAGGGCGACGACAAAAAGGTTAAATTTGATAGGTTATATTTATCGTGCATGCGGCGCGTCATTGTTTTGGCTGGGCATCATCTCTTTTGTGGCGCTGACGACAGAGGTAATCCGCGGTTTGCGCAAGAAGGAGGCTTTGCATGTGAATGCCTGGCTGATTGCGCTGGGGTTTTGGCTCAGTGTCCTCGTCCTAGCCTTGGGGATTGCAATGGTGGATTTGACAAAATGCCCGGCGGTAAACACCATGTACTTAAGCAGCGGCTACCCCATCCTTATGGGAGCGGAGTTTATCGGTATTTGCAAATGCGTGGAACTGGCGGTATCTTTTGTGCGCAGGAGAGAAGCGGTCCCGCTGGTCGTATTGCGAAAAGGGCAGGGCGTTTTTAAAGGAGGGATGTAATTTGAAAACTGGGAATATTTATGTAATTACGCATAAACCTCTAGAGCATCCCATGCCAGGGCGTTACCAAAAGCTTTTTGTGGGGGCAGGGAAGCTTTCGCTAGAAGAGAAGCAAAAGCTAAAGGGTTATGAATTTGATGATGAAGGAGATAATATCTCAGGCAAAAACGGCAGTTACTGTGAACTGACAGGGCTGTACTGGATATGGAAAAACCGGCAGGCGGATATCGTGGGAATCAGCCATTACCGCAGGTTTTTTGTGGAAGCGGGGCAGTTCCTGACCTGGGAGCAGGCAGAAGGCGCCTTAAAGGAATCGGATGTGGTCGTGGCAAAGAAATGGTGGGTCCCTGGCAGTGTGGAGAGGCATTTTGCGAGATGCCACAATAAGGAGGACTTGTCAGTCGTGCGCCAGGTGATACAAAGAAATTGTCCGCAATATGTTAAAAGCTTTGATAAGGCGATGGGCAAAGGGTTCCTGTTCCCTTTTAACATGATGGTATGTCCCAAAACGATATTTGATAGTTATTGCGAGTGGCTCTTTGGCATATTGGAAGAGTGCGAGAAGCGTTTGGACCTTGGCGGTTATGATGCTTACCAGGGACGTATTTATGGCTTTTTAGCGGAACGGCTGTGGCTGGTTTACCTAATCTACCACAAGTATAATGTCAAGGAGATGAAGGTACGGGAAGTTGGCATGACCTTGCGCATGCGGGCGGAGCGCGTGGTATATAAGTGTATGTTTTGCGTGCGGAAAACAAAAATGTATGTTCGACGTGGAGGGGGTATTCCCTATTGGAAATAGGGGCGTGTGCATAGCAGGAGAAATTAAATGAACAAGAAACATTCTGTAACCTTTAATTTTATTATGAATTTCATCTTGACGGCATCCTCCGTAATTTTTCCCTTGATTACCTTCCCTTATATTTCAAGGATTCTCCTTCCGGTAGGGACAGGCAAGGTGGCCTCAGCATTGGGTATCGTCAATTATTTCTCCATGGTGTCGATGCTGGGAATCCCCACGTATGGCATCCGCGCCTGCGCCCAGGTGCGGGATGATAAGGAGAAGCTTTCGCGGACAGTGCAGGAAATCCTGATCCTAAATTGCGCGATGACGCTGCTTGTTTATATCGTATTTGGGATAAGCCTCTATACTGTGCCGAAATTTGCCGAGGACAGGACGCTGCTTATGGTGATGGGTTCGGCAATTATCCTCAACGTCATTGGCGTAAACTGGTTGTATTCAGCTTTGGAGGAATATGCGTATATCACGGCGGCTTCCCTTGTGTTTAAAGTTATCGCGGTGTCGGGCATGTTCCTGCTCGTGCATAAGAAAGAAGATTATATCATTTACGGCGCGCTGACGGTGACTTCCAATATAGGCTCTTATGTGATTAATTTCCTCAGGCTGGGCAAATATATTAGCTTAAAGCCCATGGGCGGCTATAACCTGAAACGCCATATCAAGCCCATCGGGGTATTCTGCGCCATGACGGTGGCAAGCAGTATTTATACGAACCTGGACACGGTGATGCTGAAATTTATCAGTGGGGACGAGCAGACTGGTTATTATAATGCCGCGGTCTATGTCAAGACGGCGCTGGTGAGCCTTGTGATCTCCCTGGGGACGGTATTGCTGCCGCGCCTGTCTTATTATATTGAAAAGGGCATGCAAAAAGAATTTAAGCGCATGACGTCCCACGCCCTGAGCTTTGTGCTGATGATGTCTTTGCCGCTTGCCACGTATTTTTCGCTGTTTGCGGATGCGGGGATTGGCTTTTTGTCCGGTCCGGCGTATGCGCCGGCAGCGGTATCCATGCGCTTGATTATGCCGACCGTTATCTTTATTGGGCTTACGAATATCCTGGGGATGCAAATCCTTGTGCCTACAGGCAGGGAGAGGAGCGTGCTTTTGGCAGTGGTTGTCGGCAGCGTGGTAGATTTAATCATTAATCTGCTGCTTATCCCTTCGCTTGGCGCCTGCGGCGCGACAATCGGCACCCTGGTGGCGGAAGCAGTGGTGTTTGTGGCGGAGGCAGTGGTATTGCGGCAGTTTTTAAAGGAAATCTGGCATATGGGACAAATAGTCCCATATGTGCTGGCGCTGCTTCCTTCCGTGGCGGCGTCGGCAGCGCTGCGGGTTATGGTGCTGCAGGGAGTGGGGGATTTCTTGGTCCTTATCTTTACGGCGGCTGTTTTTTTTGGGGTTTATGGGGCGGCCCTGCTGCTGCAGAGGGAAACCATTACCATGGAGTTCGTATTGCCATACGTAAGGAAATTGCTCTTGACAAAAAAAGCGCCATAACAGAAAATAAATAGCAAATAATGTCGGTTTTGGACGGTGCAAATGCCTGGTTATGGAAAAGAGAGGTATATACTAATGAAGAAAATCAGTTTGATTATACCATGCTATAACGAAGAAAGCTGCCTGGGCGCTTTTGACAAGGAGGCGGACAAGGTCATTGCTAAGCTGCCGGGGTATGAATTTGAGGTCCTTTATGTGAATGACGGTTCTTCGGATGGGACGTTGGAGCAGATACGCAGGTTTGCGAAAGAGAGGCCTTATGTCCGTTACCTTTCATTTTCCAGGAATTTCGGGAAAGAGGCGGCGATGTATGCGGGCTTTTGCAATGCCACCGGGGATTACGTGGCGGTCATGGATGCCGATTTGCAGGACCCGCCGGAGCTTTTGCCTGAGATGGTGAGGATTTTGGAGGCAGGGGAGTATGACAGCGTTGCCACGCGGCGCGTGGACCGGGCGGGGGAGCCGCCCATACGCTCCTTTTTTGCGAGGATGTTCTATAAAGTGATTAATAAGATTTCAGACGCAGACGTTGTGGACGGGGCGAGGGATTACCGTTTAATGAAGCGGGAAATGGTAGATGTGATTGTACATATGGGAGAGCAAAACCGGTTTTCCAAAGGGATTTTCGGCTGGATCGGGTTTCGTACTTATTGGTATGCATTTGAGAATGTGGAGCGGGCGGCGGGGGAGAGTAAGTGGAATTTTTGGAAGCTGTTCAAGTATTCGTTGGAGGGGATTATCAGTTTCTCACAGATGCCCTTGAGCATAGCCTCCTGGATGGGCGTGGGCTGTACAGGGATTTCCCTGCTCGCCATCTTATTTATAGTCATAAGGCGGCTCGTGTGGGGCGACGCCGTGCAGGGCTGGGCGTCCAATATGTGTGTGATGATTTTCATTGGCGGGGTGCAGCTATTCTGCCTTGGCGTGATCGGGCAGTATATTGGCAAGACCTATGTGGAGACAAAGAAAAGGCCCCATTATATTGTAAGCGAATGCAGCGATGAGCATATACAAAAGATCGGCTAGGAGGTTAGGTATGGATGATATGAGGTTATTCGTAAAAAGCCATAAAAATGCCTTGGTTTTGAATGGGGTTATGGCGTGCGTTTGTTATCTGCACATGGTGTTTTCGCTGAATGTCGGCATAGACACGGAACGCATTATCCAGGCGGAAGGCCCTTTGCTTGACTCTTGGAAAAACGTAGGCAGGCAGGGGCTTCTTTTGAGCAAGGCGGTGTGGACGCCGGGAGGCTATAACCCGTATTTTGCGGGGCTTTTGTTTTTGGCAGGGTTTATCTTGCTGGGGGCGTCGATCGCGTTTTTGTGCTGGATGATGAGCGGCAAGGACGACAAGTACCCGTATGGGCTGTTCATGGTCCTCTTCACCGTCTGCCCGGCTTGGATGCCGCAATTTTATTTTGCCTTGCAGAGGACGGAGGTAGTGCTGGGCATGCTTTATGCAGTCCTTTCCGTCTTTGCCCTAAGCCGCCTTATTTATTTTAAAGGGCATAAGGCTGGCTGGGCAGTTCTAGGCCTTGCGTTTGGGGTCTGGAGCTTTTGTACATATCAGGGCTGCGTGGCGTTTTATATCGGCCTTTGCATTATGGTGTTCCTGATGGATTTTGCGCGAAGCTGTGAGCAGAAGGCCTGGAAGGAATATGCAATGGCGATACTTGGGCTGATTGGAGGGTTTGGGGCTGTCTATATCGTCAATACGGTGATTACCAAGTTATTTTTTGGCATGGACCAATACCTTCAGGGGCAGATTGCCTGGGGGCGCGCACCGCTTTCTCAGATTATGGACTGTATTATCCGGCATATTGCCAAAGTCCTGCTCTGGGGATTGGGGAGGGTGGAATATAGTTCCGCTTATCCATTTATGTGCCTGTTTTTGGCGATTGCGTTTATCGGCTTTTGCAGAAAGGGGGAAATTCAAAAATCAAATAAGATTGTGCTTTTATTAGCATTGGCAGGGCTGGCCCTGACGCCGTTTTTGATGACAATTTATACGGGGAGCCATCTGGTCGCGCGCTCGCAGTTTGCCTTGCAGCTTGTCTCAGCTTTTGGCTGCATGTTTGCATATGGGATCTTTAAGAGGAAGGAGGGCCGTAATTACCAGTGGCTGCGCGGGGCTGCCCTGGTTGTCTGCGTGGCGGTTGCCTGGTGCAATGTCAGCACGGTTTCCCGCCTGCTGTATGCGGATGACGTACGTTACCAGGAGGATGTGCGCGTGGCGACCCATATTGCGCAGGATATCTGGCAGACAGAAGGGACGCAGGGGCTGCCAATCATTTGCGTGGGAGGCTATGAGAACCATTTAAACGGCGCTGTAAAGGGAGCTGATATGTATGGCGCCACTGCCCTGGCCTGGGATTATACGCCGGCAAATTTAGCGGGGGCCACTGGGCGCGTTGTCGGTATTATGAACGTCCTGGGGATTGATATCGCCGGGACGCTGGAGCACGCTGACGAGGCGATTGAGCTGTCAAGGGAGATGGAGCATTATCCCAATGCCGGCTATATTTCGGTGCAGGATAATTATATTATTGTGAAGCTCTCTGAGATATACTAATTTTTTATAGTTTAGAAGGGATCAAATATGAGAAAGAAGAGGATATTATCTGTATTGTTGGCAGCCGTGATTTTGTTCACTGCGGATTGCGGCAGCTTTAGCGCTATGGGGATGGCTGGGCAAGAGCAGCCGTATGCGCAGGAGACGCAAGTGGAAGGGATGCAGGAGGAAGGAACAGGCAGCCAGGAAGGGGACGAGGCACAAGAAGAATTAAGCCATACGGTCAGTTTTGATTTGAGCGGAGGCGTGACGGCGGAGGGTGAGGACAGCTTTTCCATGCAGGTGCAGGAGGGGCAAATGCCAGATGCAGGCGCGGTAGCGAAGGTAAGCAAGAGGGGCTATCTCTTCCAGGGCTGGCTGGATGGCGACGGCAGTTATTATATGTTTGATAAGCCGGTGATAGAGGATATAACCCTGACGGCATCCTGGACGCCAATTACATATCGTATACAGTTTGACTTAAATGGCGGGCAGGGGACGGCTCCTGCGGAACGCCTGGCGTCTTATGGTGAGAAAATAAAGCTGCCGGTGAAGGGTTTTTATCGGAATGACTATGTGCTGATTGGCTGGGAGCAGGAGGGCGTAGGCATCTATGACGAACAGTCGCTTGTGGAAAACCTTACGGATAAAGAGGGCGGGGTGGTCGTCCTCAAGGCAATCTGGCGGCTCGGGGAATATAAAGTACGCTTTTTGGCAAACGGCGGCGCCGGGAACATGGACGATGAGGCATTCACCTGTGGCAAGAGCAAAAAATTAACGAAAAATAAATTCAAGAGGGCCGGCTATGCCTTTGCCGGGTGGAATACAAGAAAAGACGGAAAAGGCGTAAGCTATAAACAGCAGGAGAAAGTTTCTTTTGCCAATCGGCAGGAGGGCGATACGGTAACGCTCTACGCCATGTGGAAAGGGAATTCCTATAATGTCAAGTACAATGGCAACGGCGCAAAGAGCGGGAAAATGTCCGTTTCTAAGCATGTGTACGGCGTAGGGAGCAAGCTTAGCGCAAACCGCTTTGTGCGCAAGGGCTATAAGTTCGTATGCTGGAATACCAAGAAGGACGGTAAAGGGAAGGACTATAAAAGCGGGGCAAGCGTGAAAACGCTTACGACTAAGTCAGGGGGCACGGTGACGCTCTATGCCAAATGGAAGGCGGTAACTTATAAGATAAAGTATTACCCGAACAAAGGGAAAATGCCTAAGAACGCAAAGAAAAGCTACAAAATCACATCCAAAACGTTCGACTTTCCCGTCCCCACAAGGAAGGGATACGATTTTGACGGATGGTACAAAGACAAGAAATTGAAGAAGCGCGCCAGCTATATGAGGAAGGGGAATGCAGGGAATAAAACTTACTATGCGAAATGGGTGAAATGCACACGTAAGCCGAGTAAGAAGCTGACAACGATTAAATTCTGCAGGGCGGTATCGACGGGGAAGGTACGGGTGAAAGCTACTGTGAAGAAGCGTGTGGCGAGTTCCGACGACCGTTATTACCTGGTTTACGTCAACCCGTTCACCGGCAAGCCTTATAAGGCGGCAAAGAAAGCCCATAAGAAGAAAAACTTAAGCTTTACCTTAAAGACTTCGGAGAACCAGGGGTACGCCACCTCTAAACTTGGCATTGCCGTGAAAAAGAAGGGGAAATATTACCTAATCAGCGGGACTTCCTTTGTGAAGAACCCGGAAAAAGCAGCGGCCAACAAGTCAAAGTATAAGCCCGGGAAAACCAAGAAGGGGATGCAGTTTTATAGTTCCTTAGAGGAGCTTATCGCCTGCAAGGCTAAGAACACGTTCATAAACCTGACGGCATATGATGTGTGCGCCAACCCGACCGTCCCCTATAAATACAATGGGAAGACCTATTATTTCAGTAATTTGGGATTTTATCCATGGTTTGTATCAGAATGCAATAAAAGGGGCATTAATGTTACAGCGCAGTTTTTATTGAACTGGGTAGAAGGGCAGACAGATTTGATTGACCCCAGCGCCAGGGTGGCGGGGGCGGCGCCCTTCTATTCATGGAACGTTAAGGGGACGGCGGCCCGGGAGAAGATGGAAGCCATATTCTGCTATGTGGGCGAGGTGTTCGGAAGGAAAAATTGCTATATCTCGAATTGGATTTTGGGAAATGAAATCAATAACCACCGTTCCTGGAATTACGCGGGAGGGATGTCGGAGGACGCTTACTTCAAGGCGTATGCCTATGCGTTCCGCGCCCTGTATTATGGGGTACGCAGCCAGCATTCCAACGCGCAGGTCTATATCTGCATGGATAATTACTGGAATTCATCCGTGCCGGGCGGGTATAGCGTGAAGCATTCCATTGCCTCGTTTAACAGGCAATTGAATAAGATACAAAAAGGGCTGAAGTGGAACCTTGCTTACCATGCTTATTCCGCTCCCCTGACATACACGAACTTCTG